>JBGQEW010000118.1:0-6794 GCA_041496565.1 Terriglobia bacterium
GAGATGCGGCAGCTTGTGGCGCCGGCGGAAGGGGAAAAGAAATCGTGAGATTGGTGATTTCTCCGGCCGGAATGAAAGCAGGAAGATGAGAAGACATCCCCTCTACGGGCTGATGGCGGAATTCGAGGACGCGGAAGCCTTGCTGGCCGCGGCACACAAGGCGCGCGAGGCAGGCTACCGGCGCATGGACGCTTTCACTCCTCTGCCCGTGGAGGGACTAGCCGAAGCGGTCGGGTTCCACAGCACGCGGCTGCCGCTGATCGTGCTGATCGGCGGAATTCTCGGCGGGCTCGGGGGATTCTTCTTGCAGTACTACCCGAACGTAATCGGGTTCCCGCTGAACATCGGGGGAAGGCCGTTCAACAGTTGGCCGTCCTTCATTCCCATCACGTTCGAGATGACGGTGCTGGGAGCGGCGCTGTCGGCGGTGTTCGGGATGTTGGCGCTCAATGGATTGCCCACGCCGCACCATCCGGTTTTCAACGTGCCGGGATTCCGGCTGGCCACGCGCGACCGGTTTTTTCTGTGCATCGAATCGCGAGATCCGAAATTCCACGTGGAAAAAACGAAGCAGTTCATGGCGGGTCTGAAGGCGAGAGAGGTTTCGGAAATTGAGTCGTAGCGGAATAAGCAGCGGACGGTTCGCGAATCACCCCTATCGGTGCAAACGGCCTGCCCGGGTGGCGCAGTTGGTCGTGGTGTGTCTGATGGCGATGGCGGGATGCCGGTCGGACATGGAGGTGCAGCCGAAGTACAAGCCACTCGAGCCCAGCGCGTTTTTCGACGACGACCGTTCGGCGCGGCCCGCAATTCCGGACACCGTCGCGCGGGGCCATCTGCGCACGGATGAGCTTCTCTACACGGGCCGGTTGAACGGTGCGCTGGCGGATTCGTTTCCCTTCCCCGTCACGCGCAAGGATCTCGAGCGGGGCCGGGAGCGCTACAACATTTATTGCACGCCGTGCCACGGGCTTTCCGGCGATGGCCAAGGAATGATCGTCGCGCGCGGCTTCCCCGCTCCGCCGTCGTACCACATTGACCGCCTGCGAAAGGCGCCCGCGGGACATTTCTTCGATGTGATGACCAACGGCTACGGCCGGATGTTCAGCTACGCTTCGCGCGTGAACCCCGAAGACCGCTGGCGGATCGCGGCGTACATCCGCGCACTGCAATTGAGCCAGTGGGCGCCGATTGAAGACGTGCCGGAGTCGGCGCGAAAGCAACTTGCGGAGAAAACGCCATGAGCGCATTCGAATCTCTGGCTCCGCGCCTGGATCGCGCGAGGCGCGCCGCGTTTCTGCTGGGCGTAATCGCGCTGGCAGCGTGCGCGCTGGGAGCGTATCGCGACCCGACGCAATTCTTCCGCTCGTACCTGGTGGCCTATCTGTACTGGATCGGAATCGCGCTCGGATGCGTCGCCATCGTGATGCTGCACCATCTGGTCGGCGGGCAGTGGGGGTACGTCATCCGTCGCCTGCTGGAATCGGGCAGCCGGACGTTCGTGGTGCTGGCGGCGCTGTTCGTTCCGCTGCTCTTCGGGCTTTCGCGGCTCTACGAGTGGACGCAGTCGGCAGCCGTTGCCGCCGATCCGATTTTGCAGCAGAAGCAATGGTACTTGAATCTGAATTTCTTCCTCGTGCGAGCGGTGCTTTATTTCGCGGCGTGGCTCGCGCTGGCGTATTTCCTGAATCGCTGGTCGTTCGAGCAGGACCGCACGGCGAACCCGCTGCTGGTCCGGCGGCTCGAAGGATTGAGCGGGCCGGGAATTGTGATCTACGGGCTGACGGTGACATTCGCAGCGGTGGATTGGGTCATGTCGCTCGAGCCGCACTGGTTTTCGACGATCTACGGCATGCTCATCATGGTGGTGCAGGTGCTGGCGGCGATGGCGTTCGTCATCGTCGTGCTGATGCTGCTCGCGGATACGGAGCCGCTGGCAAGCGCGCTCCGGCCGGGACAGCTCAACGACCTGGGAAACCTGCTGCTGACGTTCGTGATGCTGTGGGCGTATCTGTCGTTCTCGCAATTCCTGATTATCTGGTCCGGGAACTTGCAGAATGAGATTCCCTGGTACACGGTGCGGGCCACCGGCGCCTGGGGCGCGATCGCCGTTTTCCTGCTGATCTTTCATTTTGCTGTGCCCTTCTTCCTGTTGCTGATGCGGACGGTGAAGCGGCGCGCGCACATGCTGGCGGGCGTGGCGGTGGCGCTGCTGGTCGTGAGCTTGGTGGATGTGTACTGGCTGGTGGTGCCTACCTTCGAGCGTGCGGGGCCGCGGGTTCACTGGATGGATGTGCTTTCCGTGATTGGGATAGGGGGCATCTGGATCGCGGCGTTTCTGACGCAACTGAAGGGGCAGCCCTTGTTGCCGCTGCACGATCCCAGGTTTGAAGTCGAACTCGAAGGAGCGGTGGGCCATGGAGACTGACAAAACGGCGCGCACTTCGGGCAAAGGTTCGGGCCCGGGATATGAGACGCGCGACGCGAACGTCCGCGGCCTGGTGATTTTCGGTTTGGGCATGTTCGCGACCATCGCGCTGGTGTTCGTCCTGGCGGCGAGCGTGTTTCGTTATTTCGCGAAGTCGCAGTCGCTCGGGCCGCCGGCTTCGCCGTTTGCCGACTTGCGAACGCTGCCGCCGGCGCCGCGACTGCAAGTGGAGCCGAGAGAAGACTTGGAACATTTGCGCGCAAGAGAGAATGAAAAACTGAACGGCTACGGTTGGGTGGATCCGAAGGCAGGGATCGTGCGGATTCCCATTGATCACGCGATGGATTTGTTGCTCCGGCAGGGATTGCCGGTTCGCGGAGAGACGCCAGCGAAGAAATAGGACGAGATTGTCGGTTGTGCTCTCCGAGGGCGAGGGTTTGATGATGCGCCAGTGTCGAGGAATCGCGAAAAGAGGCAAGAGCTTAAGGCTGGCGCCGCTCGTGTGGGCGGCGGCGCTGATTGGCAGCGGCGCGGCGCACGGGGGCGGCTCAGAAACCCGCCCAAACAAAACCGCGGACACATCGGCGTCGCAGGCGAAGCGGCCGGATCTGCTCACCGACGTCGGCATCGACCAAAAACTCAACGAGGAGATCCCGCTCGATCTGACGTTTCGCGACGAAGCGGGAACCATGGTAAAGCTGGGACAATTTTTCGGTGAGAAGCCGGTCATTCTTTCGCTGGTGTACTACGAGTGCCCCATGCTCTGTACGCAAGTGCTGAACGCGATGGAGCGCAGCCTGCGCAATGTTCCGATGGACATCGGGAAACAGTTCAACGTGGTGACGGTGAGCTTCAATCCGCGGGAAACTCCGCAACTGGCCGCGGCGAAGAAGAGGATTTACGTGGGCCTTTACGGGCGGCCGGGCGCGGACCAAGGGTGGCATTTCCTGACGGGCGATGAAGCCTCGATCGCGGCGCTCGCCAAGGCGGTCGGATTCCGCTACGCGTACGACCCGGCATCGGGCCAATACGCGCACGCCAGTGGAATCATGGTGCTGACGCCCAAAGGCAAGCTCTCGCGGTATTTCTACGGGATCCAATATCCGTCGCGGGATTTGCGTCTGGGGTTGGTGGAAGCGTCGAACGGGAAGATCGGCACGCCAGTGGATCAGATTTTGCTGTTCTGCTTCCACTACGACCCGGCCACGGGAAAGTACGGCCTCGTGATTCTGAATGTGATGCGCGCGGCGGGAATCGCAACGGTGCTGGGAATTTGCGCGCTCGTTTTTGTCTTGCGGCGGCGCAGTGGAACGGGCGCTGGCGAGGATTACGCCGTGACCAGGGACCTGAAGGGATGAGCGGAAACGATGTGGCCTAGGCTTCCATTTCAGCCGGAACAGGCGTCCAGCGTGGCGAAGGGGGTGGACCACCTCTATTTTTTCCTGACATTTATTACGCTGTTTTTCACGGCCATCATTTTCCTTACGATTTTCTATTTCGCAGTGAAGTACCGGCGGCGGTCAGACGAGGAACGGCCGGCGGAAATCGCGGGCTCGGTTCCGCTCGAACTGGCGTGGACGCTCATCCCAACTCTGCTGACGGTCGTGATTTTCATCTGGGGCTCTAGCCTTTATTTCCGGAACGCGCGTCCGCCGCGAGCTTCCACGGAGATTTTCGTCGTTGGAAAGCAATGGATGTGGCACCTGCAGCACTCCGAAGGCGCGCGGGAGATCAATGAGCTGCACGTGCCGGTGGGCGTGCCGATTCAGCTCACGATGACGTCGGAAGACGTGATCCACGATTTCTACATTCCGGCGTTCCGGATCAAGAAAGACGTGCTGCCGGGAAGATACTCGTCCATCTGGTTCCAGGCGACGAAGATCGGCGCGTATCATTTCTTTTGCGCGCAGTATTGCGGCGCGGAACACTCGGGGATGATCGGCTGGGTGTACGTGATGTCGCCGGCGGATTACGCGCAGTGGCTCTCCGGAGGCCGAAGCGGCGAAACGATGGAGGAGACCGGAGCGCGGCTGTTCACACAGCTCGGCTGCACCACCTGCCATATTTCGGACGGCACTGGGCGGGGCCCGTCGCTCTTGGGCCTTTATGGCAAGCCGGTGCGGCTCGAAGACGGGCGGACGTTGACGGCCGATGAAGCGTACATCCGCGGCTGCATCTTGACGCCGTTCAAGCAGCGAATCACGGGCTATCCGCCGATCATGCCAACGTTTCAAGGGCAAGTGAGCGAGGAGCAAATTCTGCAGCTCATCGCCTACATCAAGTCTTTGCATGTGGAAGAAGGGAAAGCCAAGCAATGAGCAGGACTCCCGCTGAACCCACGATCGAGTCCCGCGTTCATTATCTGAACGTGGACTACGGAGTGAAATCGTGGCTGCTGACGACGGATCACAAGCGCATCGCGCTGCTGTATCTGGCGTCGATCACGTTCATGTTTTTCGTGGGCGGGGCGGCGGCGGTGCTGATGCGGCTGCACTTGGTGGAGCCGCAGGGCGCCCTAGTGCAGCCGGAAACGTACAACAAGCTGTTCACGATGCACGGCGTGGTGATGATTTTCTTTTTCCTGATCCCGGCAATCCCGGCGGTGCTGGGGAATTTCCTGGTGCCGATGATGATCGGGGCGCGCGACCTGGCGTTCCCGCGGCTCAACCTGCTGAGCTGGTACATCTACGTCGTGGGCGCGTTGTTCACGCTGCTGGCGCTGCTGACGGGCGGCGTGGATACCGGATGGACGTTTTACACCCCGTACAGCTCGACGTATTCGCACAGCAACGTGATTCTGGTCGGGCTAGGCGTTTTCATCACCGGATTCTCGTCCATCCTGACCGGGCTGAATTTCATCGTCACGATTCACAAGATGCGCGCGCCGGGGCTGACGTGGTTCCGCATGCCGCTGTTCTTGTGGTCCACCTACGCGACGAGCGTGATCATACTGCTGGGAACGCCGGTGGTGGCGATCACGATCCTTCTGCTCGCGCTCGAGCGACTGCTGCACGTGGGCATTTTCGATCCGAAGCTGGGCGGCGATCCGCTTCTGTTCCAGCACCTATTTTGGTTTTACTCGCACCCGGCGGTGTACATCATGATTTTGCCGGCGATGGGCGTGATGAGCGAGCTGATCACGTGCTTTTCGCGGAAGCGGATTTTCGGCTACAGCGCTATAGGCTTTTCGAGCATGGCGATCGCGGCGCTCAGCTTTCTGGTATGGGGCCACCACATGTTCGTCACCGGGCAATCCGTTTATGCCGGCCTCATTTTTTCGGCCCTGAGCTTTCTGGTGGCGATCCCCTCCGCGATCAAAGTGTTCAACTGGACGGCGACGCTCTACAAGGGGTCCATCTCCTACGACGCTCCGATGCTGTACGCGCTGGGATTCATCGGGCTGTTCACGATGGGCGGGCTCACGGGATTATTTCTCGCGTCGCTCGCGACCGACGTCCACTTGAACGGCACGTACTTCATCGTGGCGCACTTCCATTACATCATGGTGGGCGGCACGATCATGGCGTATCTCGGCGGGCTGCATTTCTGGTGGCCCAAGATCAGCGGGCGGCTTTATCCGGACGGATGGGCGCGGTTCGCGGCGCTGGTGATTTTCGTGGGGTTCAATCTGACGTTCTTCCCGCAATTCATGCTGGGATATCTCGGGATGCCGCGGCGGTACGCGGTGTATCCGCCGGAGTTTCAGGTGCTGAACGTGATGTCGTCGGCGGGCGCTTCGATTCTGGGCGTGGGCTATCTGATCCCGCTGATCTATTTCATCTGGTCGCTGCGGTACGGGCCACCGGCCGGGCCGAATCCGTGGAAAGCGAAGGGGCTGGAATGGACGACGCCGTCGCCGCCGCCGACTGAAAATTTCGAGGAGACTCCCGTGGTCACCGAAGAGGCGTACGCCTACTCGACCAAGGAGAAGCAAGGTGGCTGAGACGCAGGCCGTGCACGCGGTGCACGCGCATCAATTCGAGGACATGGCGCAGCAGCACGACGCCGGGACGTTCGGCATGTGGTCGTTCCTCGCCACGGAGATCATGTTCTTCGGCGGTCTGTTCGCGGCCTACACGGTCTATCGCTACATGTATCTGCCGGCGTTCGAAGCGGGGAGCCGGCTGCTCGACGTCAAGCTCGGCGCGATCAACACGGCAGTGCTGATTGGGAGCAGCTTGACGATGGCGCTGGCGGTCCGCGCGGCGCAAACCAACAAGCGGAAGGCGCTGGCGATTTTCCTGGTGCTGACGATGGTGCTGGGCGCGACGTTCCTGGGAATCAAGTTCGTGGAATACGCGCACAAGTGGGAGCACGGCTTGGTGCCGGGGCTGCACTTTTCTCCCGATTCAGCGGACCTACTGAA
>JBGQEW010000119.1:0-6784 GCA_041496565.1 Terriglobia bacterium
CACCAATTGCGACCCCGACGTGGTGGACTGGCCGGTTCCCGGCAACGATGACGCGCTGCGCGCCATTCGCTTGTTTACTTCGAAGATTGCCGATGCCGTTCTGACGGGGCGCCAGGCGTTCGAGCAGACGCAGATCCAGGAACAGAAGGCCACCGAAGGCGCCGAAGGCGGCGAGGGCGTCGAGTACGTGGACAACAGTGCGTACGAGCAATATGAGAAGCAGGAAGGCGACTTCGTCGAGGGCGAGCCGGTGGACGTGACCGGCGAGATTGCGCCCGCGGAAATTCCGCCAGCCGAGGAACAGCCAAAGCCGTAGCAGGCTGCCGATTATTTTTCGGCGAGCGGCCGATGTTCTAATTTTTCTGCCGTTTTCAGCGATCCTGGCGAATCAAGCAACGAGAGGCCGCCCCTGGGGAGGCCATGCGAAAGCGGCGATCCAAGAGAACGCCACGAAAGCGAGCGGGCCCGAATCGCGAGAAGGCGCGCGAGCCGGCGGGCAAGGCAACACCAGACGCGAAGGCCGCAGCCGGGCCATCGCCAGTGGAATCCAACGGGAAGGAATCTTTGACACCGATGACCACAAAACCCGAGCCGGTCAACATCCCCGCCCAGCAAGTGAAGGAGCTGCGCGAGCGCACGGGCGCGGGCTTCAGCGATTGCCGCGCCGCGCTGGTGGAGTCGGGGGGCGACATTGAGCGCGCCATCAACGTGCTGCGCAAGAAGGGGCAGGCTGCCGCGCAGAAAAAGGCGCAACGCCAGGCGAGCGAGGGCTTGGTGAGCACCTACATTCACGCGGGCGGGAAGATCGGCGTGCTGGTGGAAGTAAATTGCGAAAGCGACTTCGTCGCGCGCACCGACGAGTTCAAGCGCCTGTGCCACGATGTTGCCATGCACATTGCCGCGCTCGATCCGCGCTTCCTGCGGCGCGAAGAAGTGACGGCGGAAATCCTCGACCGCGAGCGGGAAATCTATCGCGAGCAGGCCCGCGCCACCGGAAAGCCCGACCCGGTGATCGAAAAAATCGTCACCGGCAAAATGGAGAAGTTTTACGAAGAGAATTGCCTCTACGAGCAGCATTTCATCAAGGATGAAGGCACGACGGTCAAAGAGCTGATTGACCAGACGATCGCCAAGCTGGGCGAGAACATCGCCGTGCGGCGCTTCTCGCGCTTCAAAGTGGGAGAGTCGGAGATTCCGTCCGCCGCTGCTCCCGCGCCGTCCAGCAACTAATTCTCATCCGCATCGAGCAAGCCAGGTTAGGAGTTCACTGCGGCGGGCGATCCAGCAACACATTCGGTCGCGTAAGGGACAGCGGTGGCGGCGTTCCTTTCCCACCGCGCTTGAAACTCTGCTAAAATGCCCGCGGCCAAGACCGATGACAACCGCGGACGACACTCCGAAAGCCAAAGCCGGCAAAAAAGTTCCCATTTATCACCGGATTGTGTTGAAGCTTTCGGGCGAGTCCTTGCAAGGAGCGCAGGGATACGGCATCCACGCGGAGACGGTGGCCAGCATCGCGCGGGAAGTGAAGGAAGTCCACGCACTCGGCGTTGAAATCGCCATCATGGTGGGCGGCGGCAATATTTTTCGAGGCACGCGGCAGAAATCGCTGGCGATCGACCGGGCGACGGCCGATTACATGGGCATGCTCGCCACGGTCATCAATGGATTGGCGCTGCAGGACGCGCTCGAGAAGGACGGCTGCCACACGAGGCTGATGAGCGCGATTGAAATGCCGCAGGTGGCAGAGCCGCTGATCCGCCGCCGGGCGACGCGGCACATGGAAAAGGGCCGCGTGGTCATCTTCGCCGGCGGCACTGGCAATCCGTATTTTTCAACAGACACCGCCGCGGCGCTGCGGGCGATGGAGATCAAGGCCGAAGTGATTCTGAAAGCCACGCGCGTGGACGGCATCTACGACGCCGATCCGGAAAAGGTGAAGGGCGCGCGGATGTTCGAGCGAATTACCTACCTGGACGTGATTCAAAAGGGACTGTCGGTGATGGATACGACCGCGATCTCGCTCTGTATGGACAACAAACTGCCGATCATCATCTTCAATATGAACGTGCATGGAAATATTCAGCGCGTCCTGCTCGGTGAGAAGGTCGGCTCGATCGTTTCCGCCACATAGGACCAGTTGTTGGCCGCAAATTCAGAGACGAGGCTCATCGAATGACCACGATCGCTACAAGCAAGGACGCCCTGGCGCAGGCGAAAGTACGAATGGAAAAGGCGGTGGAGGATTTCCGGAAGGAACTCGCGGGGGTGCGCACCGGCCGCGCCAACGTTTCCATCCTCGACCACGTTCGCGTGGATTATCACGGCACGCAGATGCCGATCAACCAGCTCGGCTCACTGACCGTGCCCGACCCGACGATGATCGTCATCTCCCCGTGGGATCCGGGCGCGGTTTCGCTGATCGACAAGGCGATTCGCACGTCGGATCTGGGATTGAACCCGGCGAACGACGGCAAGGTGATCCGCCTGCCCATCCCGCCGCTGAACGAAGAGCGGCGAAAGGAGCTGGTGAAGCATCTGCACAAGGTGCTCGAAAACCATCGCACCGCGGTGCGCAGCATCCGCCGCGACATCAAGGAAGCCGTTGAAAAGCTGGAGAAGGAAAAGAAGATGAGCGAGGATGAGAGGAAGCGCGCTTTGGACGAGTTGGAAAAGCTTACGCACCAGGAAACGAAAAAAGTGGAAGACCTCTGCGCCATCAAAGAAAAGGAAATCCTCGAAATCAAATAGTCCCATGCCGCCCGCGGCCCCCGATTCCGCTTCCGCCCTGGGATGGGATTGGGGCGCATTTTTGCCTGGGCGCGCCGCTGGCGCGCCTTAAGGGGCAGCTTGCAATCAATAGACTCTTAAGCCGGTTACCGAATCTCCGACTAGGGACGCCTGTGGAATCTTTAAGGTGAAGGTGGCGGACAACGCCGACCCTTCGAGGGCTGGAGTTTTTGCCGGTACAATTCTAGGGGAGGGCATTCTACCGGACAATCGGATGCTGAAGATGGTCGCGCGCCAGCCGAAGAATGACCGGGAAAGAAATTTTTCTTGAGGCGAGAGCCCCGGGAAAAGCAGCTCACGCGGTTTTCCACAGGTTGCGGCACGAAAGTGGTTGACAGCAAAGGAGGTTTTTTCCTATACTCCCACGGTTGCAAGGGTGTTGTTTGCCCTGGTGGTGAAGGGGAAGGCCTTCCGTCCCGGAACAGAGAACGAAGGAACGGGACGAGGGAACGGCCGAAATGGGGCGCCAGTCCCGCAAAGCCGTGGTTGCCTCCCTGCTTTGACCAGATGCACATAGCTTGTTACAGTTGGTGCGTCTGCGCGGAGTCCTTGCAGGTTCCTTGGGGTTGTTTGCTGGCCCTTACTGTTCAGTCACCTCACTAACAGTCAGAGCGGCGTTTTACCGCTGCCTAAATTGAAGTGAATCTCAGGGGATTTGGGGGAAAGCCGTGCCAACGTTCTCGCAATTGGTGCGCCACGGGCGCGAGAAGATCCGGACGAAGACGAAGTCTCCGGCGCTCGACTCCTGTCCGGAAAAGCGCGGCGTGTGCGTGCGCGTGTACACGCAAACGCCGAAGAAACCGAACTCCGCGTTGCGGAAAGTGGCGCGCGTCCGGCTGACGAACAGCGCCGAAGTGACGACCTACATTCCCGGCATCGGCCACAATTTGCAGGAGCACTCGATCGTGCTGGTGCGCGGCGGCCGCGTGAAGGATCTGCCGGGAGTGCGCTATCACATTATCCGGGGCACGCTCGACGCCGCCGGTGTCGAAAATCGCAAGCAGGCGCGCTCGAAATACGGCGCCAAGCGGCCCAAGGCCGCACAAAAGTAGGAGATTCGGACGATGCCTCGCAAAGGATTCATTTCGCGGCGTCAGATCCCCGGCGATGCCGTGTACGGGAGCGATCTGGTGCAGAAGTTCATCAGCTCGATGATGTACGACGGGAAGCGTAACACGGCCCAGGCCATCTTTTACGAGGCGATGGAGCAGATTGCGGAGAAGACGAACGGAGACGCGTTGCAGGTTTTCAAGAAGGCGGTCGAGAATGCCAAGCCGCTTCTGGAAGTAAAGACGCGACGCGTGGGCGGCGCGAACTATCAGGTGCCGGTGGAGGTAAACCAGTTCCGGCGGCAGTCGCTCGCGATTCACTGGCTGGTGCTGTACGCGCGGGCGCGCAGCGGCAAGACCATGGTCACGAAGCTGACCGAAGAATTGATGGATGCGGCGAACAACCGCGGAGGGGCGATCAAGAAGAAGGAGGACGTGCACCGCATGGCGGAAGCGAACAAGGCTTTCGCTCATTATCGCTGGTAGCCGCCGAACAATTTCATGGCTCGTCAATTCCAACTCGAGCATATCCGGAACATCGGGATCATGGCGCACATCGACGCCGGCAAGACGACGTCGACCGAGCGCATCCTGTTTTACACCGGCGTCACCTACAAGATCGGCGAGGTGGACGAAGGCACGACGGTGATGGACTGGATGGAGCAGGAGCGCGAGCGCGGCATCACGATCACGTCCGCCGCGACCACCACTTCGTGGAAACGCTTCGACAAATTGTTTCGGATCAATATTATCGACACGCCGGGACACGTGGACTTTACCGTCGAGGTGGAGCGCTCGCTGCGCGTGCTCGACGGCGCGGTGGCCATTTTCGATGCGGTGGCCGGCGTGCAGCCGCAGACCGAGACCGTGTGGCGCCAGGCCGATAAGTACCGCGTCCCGCGCATTGCTTTCGTGAATAAGATGGACCGCATCGGCGCGGATTTTGACCACGCGATTCGCACCATGCGCCAACGCCTGACGGCCCATCCCGTCCCTCTGCAGTTTCCTCTCGGCAAAGAAGACCACTTCATCGGCGTGATTGATTTCATCGAAGAGCGCGCCATTATCTGGAAAGAGGAAACGCTCGGCGCGGAGTTCGAAGTCATTACGCTCGATCAGTTGTGGGATCCGGCATTTCAGAAGGCGCGGCCCGAAGTGGCCGCGGCGATCAAGGCTTCCGCGATCAGCCCGGAATTCTACAAAGAGCACCGCGACAAGGTAGTCGAGTACATTGCCGAACACGACGACGCAGTGCTTTCGAAGTACGTCCAGGAACACGCGCTGACGCCGGAAGAGTTGCGCGCTTCGATTCGCCGCTCGACCCTGGCGCTGAAGCTGGTGCCGGTGCTGGCCGGCTCGGCGTTCAAGAACAAGGGCATCCAGCCACTGCTCGACGCGATTGTGGATTATCTTCCATCGCCGGCGGACATCGCGCCGACCGAGGGCACTTCGATCGACGGCGGCGAGCCAGTTGTGCGCCGGGCGAGCGACGACCAGCCGTTCTGCGCGCTGGCGTTCAAGATCATGTCCGACCCGTTTGTCGGCCACGTCACCTACATCCGGGTTTATTCCGGGGTGCTGAAGTCCGGCAGCTCGGTGTACAACCCGGCGAAGAAAACGCGGGAACGAATCGGCCGGCTGATGCGGATGCACGCGAACAAGCGCGAGGAGATCGAAACCATCGACGCGGGAGACATTGCCGCCTGCATCGGCCTGAAAAACGTTTCGACGGGCGACACGCTGTGCGACGAGGAAAAGCCGATTGTGCTGGAGACCATCGAATTTCCGGCGCCGGTGATTTCGGTGGCGATCGAGCCGAAGACGACCGCGGACCAGGAAAAGCTGGCCACCGCGCTGGGCAAGCTGGCGCAGGAAGATCCCACGTTCCGCGTGCACACCGATCCTGACACGGCGCAGACGCTGATTTCCGGGATGGGCGAGCTGCATTTGGAAATCATCGTGGACCGCATGTTGCGCGAATTTAACGTGCAGGCCAACGTCGGCCGGCCGCAAGTGGCGTATCGCGAGACGATTCTCAAGGCGGCGCCGGGCGAAAAGAAGTATGTCCGTCAGACCGGCGGCCGCGGGCAGTACGGCCACGTAAAACTTTCCGTGCATCCGCTGCCGAGCGCGAGCCACGAGGACATGCACGAAATGTCCGTGGACGAGCTCGACGAGCTGGCCAAGTCCATCGCCGGAAAGGGCGGCAAGTGGCACTTTGACAAAGAGCACCGCTTCCTGTTCATCGACAAAGTTTTCGGCGGCGCGATTCCAAGGGAGTTCATCCCTCCGATCGAAGACGGCATCGTCGAAGCCATGGAGACGGGCGTGCTCGCCGGCTACGAAATGGTGGACATCGCCGCCGTCATCGAAGACGGCAGCTACCATGAAGTGGACAGCTCGGAGATGGCATTCAAGATTGCGGGATCGATGGCGTTCAAGGAAGCCTGCCATCGGGCCCAGCCCAAGTTGCTCGAGCCCATCATGAGGCTTGAGGTCGTCGTCCCCGAAGAATACATGGGCGATGTGATTGGCGACTTGAACGGCCGCCGCGGGCGCATTCAGGGAATGGAGAGCCGCGCGGGCAGCCAGATTATTCGCGCCGAAGTTCCGCTGGCGGAAATGTTCGGCTATGCCACCGATATTCGCAGCCGCACGCAAGGCCGCGGCAGTTTTACGATGCACTTCTCCCATTACGAGCAGGCGCCCAGCTCGGTGGCCGAAGAAGTGATCGCCCGGGCAACGGGCAAGGCAGTGCGGTAACGAAGCGAATTCCACTGGAACGCTCGAGCTGAGGAGCTGATATGGCGAAGGAGAAATTCGAACGCAGCAAGCCGCACGTGAACGTAGGGACGATCGGGCACATTGACCACGGGAAGACGACTTTGACGGCGGCGATCACGAAGGTGCTGTCGAAGAACAATCCGAAGGTGGCGTTTCGGTCG
>JBGQEW010000120.1:0-6679 GCA_041496565.1 Terriglobia bacterium
ATGCACGAGGCGGGCATTGAGATCGTGCTGGTGACGACCATCGTCAACAACGTGAATAACGACCAGGTGGGCCCCATCGTCAAGTTCGCGATGGAAAACCCCAAGAAGATCGCGTTCGTTTCGTTCCAGCCGGTTTCGTTCACCGGAAGAGACGAAGACATCACCCCGGAACGCCGCATGCGCCAGCGCTATACGCTCTCGCACCTGGCCCAGGACGTGAGCCATCAAGTGGGCAAGATCGAGCCGACGCGGGACTGGTTCCCGCTGTCGTTCATCTCGCCGTTTGCCGGCTTTGCGGACCTGGTCCACGGGCCGGATGCGCAATGGGGCGCGCTTTCCTGCGGCTGCCACCCGAACTGCGGCGTTGGAACGGCCATGATGATCAACAAGGAAACGAAGGAATGGGCTCCCATCTCCCGGTTCCTGGACGCCGTGCAGCTCGTGAAGGACGTCAGCGCGATCACGGATGCGGCCCGCAGCAAAAAATTCTCCAGCTACATGATGGCTCTGGCGCTGCTCAAGAACTATAAGCCATTTGAGGCGCCCCCCAGCCTGAAGCTGATGGATATCTGGAGAAAGTTCGACAAGACCTGGGCCGTCTCGAAGGATTCGGACAAGAAATACGGACGGACCAACCCCAACCGTACCTACGAAGACGCGATGAAGCGGCGCGCCAACGACCAATGGAACATGCTGTTCATCGCCGGTATGTGGTTCCAGGACCTGTTCAACTACGATTTCCGCCGCACCGAGATGTGCATCATCCCCTACGCGACGCAGCAGGGCGAAATTTCCTTCTGCGCCTACAACACGGGCATCGGCTGGCGGAAGATCATCGAGAACATGTACAAGAATGCGACCGTCGCGCAGTGGTATAAGACGCACGGCAAGCACGAGATCTACGCGAAGGGCAAAAAGGTTGACCTGATGAGCTACGAGCACTCGCTCAAGATCAACCAAGAAGATGCGCATCGCGAACGTCACCTGGAGCACGACATCCCGCAGACCGCGGCCGAGGAAGACCGCATACGCCGACGCATGGCGATGGAGGAAGCGGCCAAGGTGCGGAAGATTTACGAAGAGCTGGTGCTGAAGAAGCCCGCCGAGACGGTGGTGCAGATCGGCTCCATGGACGCGCTGAAGACGGCACGGCCGGGCGAGGCCACGCCGCTCATTGCACTCGGCGGAAACGGGAATGGCAACGGCCACACCACTGACAACGGAAACGGCAACAGGGCCGTAAAGCCGGAAGAGAAGATAGCCGAGCCCGTCGCCGGCGACTGAGTTAGCAACACCCCGCAGGGCAGCTTTTCCGACGCCTCCCGGTTCATCGGGAGGCGTTGGCGTTTTTGGGTTAGAATTTGGACTCGGAGACTGAAGCGATGCCGATCTACGAATACATTTGCGAGCGATGTAAGACTCGCTACGAACGCGTAGTCCTGTCGAAGAACGGGACACCGGAATGTCCCGAGTGCGGCAGCCGAAAGGCGGTAGTGCAGTTCTCCGTTTTCGCCACGCACAGCGGCAACGGCGGCAAAGCGGCCGCACGCGAAACAGCCGCGCCCGCCTCGAGTTGCGGCTGCACCGCTCGCGGCTGCGGCTGCCATTAATATTCTTCCGTAGAGAATCTCCTCTGACTTACAGTCGCACCCGACCCGTCTTCGCTTCGTTTATTTTGATTTGGAGGCGCCGCGGATGACGCGAAAGCCGGTGTAGAGAATGTCCGCGGGGGCGTAACGCGCTTTGGGATCGGACGCGCGATCGGCACTGCCGCCCATCGTCCTGCCCTCGCCGTCCTTCGTCACCACCCATTCCGCCACATTGCCGCCGAGATCGAAGATTAGTTCTTCGCCCTCGCCTCCGGCGCCGGCGAAGCTGCCCACTTCTCGCAGTAGCGGAGCCGCGCCGTTCAGTTCGGCAATCTTCGATTCGAGCCGCTGCGCGTCTTCCGGATTGAGCGTGTATCCCGCCCAATAGTCGAGCGTATTTTCCCCCGCGCGGTCCGCAAAGAGTTGAGTCCCCTCGTCTTCGGTCGGCAGGCGGAAGGGCTCGGCGGTCATGTCGCTGAGCCACGCAGCGTAGGCTTTCGCCTTGTCGAAGGAGATCGCATTGGCCGGATAGTTTTCCGTTCCCGGCGAAAACGTGTAGCTCTTGTCGAACGCGGCGTATTGCGCGCGAGTAACCTCAAACCGGCCGGCTTCAAGATCACCGTGCCGCACCACTTCTGGAATCGCGAAGCTGGGCCCCGGATTTTCCGGAACCGAGGGCGGCCGGAATTCGACGCCGTACGCATTCCCGGCCTTGTGAATCGAGCGGCGCGCCAGCGTAACATCGAGCGGCGAGCCTTTCTTGAACGCCTCATTCTCCGGCGGGCCGGTCTTGAATAAGTATCGATCGAACCAGGCCATCTCTTCCGTGACTTTGCGGACCTGATGGCTGAGCTTACGCGGGCCGTGGGGCTCGCCAGGAAACAACAGAAATCGCACCGGAGCCTTGCCGATGTGATAGAGGGTGCGGTAATGCGTCCAGCCCTGTTCGGTGGGCACGTTGCGGTCCGCGGTGCCGAAGAAAATCAGCGTCGGCGTGCGCACCTTGTCCATTTGGAAGATGGGCGATTTGCGGATGTAGAGCTGCGGATCTTCGAGCGGCGATTTGCCGAAGTAATAGCTGTCGAAGGCCTCGCCGAAATCCACGTTGGCCCAGTCGCTGATCCATTCGACGTCGCCGGCGCCGACGGCCGCGGCTTTGTAGCGCGACGGGTTCGTCACCGTGAGCTGAATCGAAAGAATGGCACCATTTGACCAGCCCAGCGCGCCAATGCGCTCGGGATCTACCAGGCCGCGCCCGATCAAATAATCCACGCCCTTTTCGATGTCCGGGATTTCGAGATCGTAGTACCTGCCGCAGCAGATGGACTCGACCCACTCGAGGCCGTAATTCGAGCTGCCGTGGTAGTTCGTCTTCAGCACGAAGGCGCCACGCTGGCCGAGCAGGTTTTGCGCGTACGCCCAAGTCTCGCTCCAGGAGTCGTGATCGGCGCCGGCGGGGCCGCCGTGGGTCGCAACAACCAGCGGGTAGAGCCGGCCGGGATGAAAGTCGTGCGGATAATAGAGGATGCCTTCGACCTGGTCGTTGTTCGCGCCCTTCCAACCGATCACTTCGGTCTTGGCGATGACGCGGTCCTTGAATTGCGGATTCAAATTTGTGATCTGCACGGCGTCGGTAACGCGGGCGCCGTCGAGCCGAGCGCGGTAGAGCTGCCCGGGCGTGCTCGCCGTGGAATAGGAATAGACGAGGGTGTGGCCGTCTTCGCCGAGAGCAAGGGCGAAATAATTGCGCTCGTGCTGGCCCTGCAGAAACTCGCGGGACCACGTCACGCCCTGCCGCGTGTAGCGCGCGGGCTTGAACCGGACGCCGTCGGCGAGCAGAGCCAGGAAGCCATCCGGAGTGATGGTGAAATTGTTCCCCAGCCCGTTTTCCCAGCCCAGATCAATCTTCGTCGTCGTGCCGGAGGCAAGATCGTAGAAATAGACAAGCTCGATGGTCGCCATGAGAAAGCGCGGGTCGGATGAGTACGGGGCGACGGCGTAGAAGCCGGAATTGTCGCGCGTCCAGCGCACCAGGTTCGGCCGAATCTTGCCGTCGGCAAAGAGCTGTTTGCTCTCGCCCGATGCGAGGTTGACGAGAAATGTGGCGGGAGGAGTCTTCTGGTCCCATTCGTAGCTGAGCTCACGCTCGTTCACCGTGACGGCCCATTTGCCGTCCGGCGAAGCGTCCCAGGTGTCGATCCAATCGTCGTTGTTGGTCAGCCGCGTCACTTTCTTGTCCTTTAACGACAGGCGGAAGAGCCGCACCGGCGGCGTGTGCGGCGCATCATCCACCACTTGCGTGTCGTCCTTTTTCTCCTTGAGCTGGCGTTCGTAGAGCGACGGGTCTTCGGCGGCGCTGAAGAGAATCGTGTCGTTGTCGAGCCATTCGAAGTGAACAATGCCGCGCTCGGATGCCGTAGCGGCCCAGGGCTCGCCGCCCATGCGATTGAGTAGCCAGAGTTGCGGCTTGGCCTGTTCGGGCTTCGCGTTCGGAACCGCGCGAGTGAACAAGAATGCGATCCATTCGCCGTTGGGCGACCAGCGCGGCTCGGAAACGTTGTCGCCGCCGCGCGTGAGCTCAATTTCTTTTTTTTCGGTGAGGCTGGAAAGAATTAAATTGCTCACGCGGACATCCTTCTCCTTGTCGGGGGCGCCCTTCACCCAAACGGTCCACTTGCCATCGGGCGAGATGCGGACCTCGCCGGAAGTTTCCGTCATCACGACGTCTTCGGGATTCCAGAGCTTCTTCGAATCCGGCGCCGCCACGGCACTTCGGCACAGAAGCAGAACCAGGCCGGACGCGGCCAACATTCTGATTGTTCCGTTCATGCTCACTTCACCTCGAGAGGGCGCTCACGCTCCGTGCGAGAGTCCAGCTTGCGCGCCGCACAAAATACCACAGGGGCGGCGGGCGCGAGAAAGATTCCCGTCCGGAGCACCCTGTTCAACAAATAAGGTAAAATGTCCTGCCTTCGACAGCAGAGGCATATTCTTTTCATCAGGTGGCGCCATGGCCGGATCACAAGGAATTTTCAGCGCAGAAACGTTTCGCTTTTTCCGCGAGTTATCCCGCAACAATCAGAAGGCGTGGATGGACGAAAACCGCGGTCGCTACCGGGCGCATTTGGTCGAACCGTTTCACGCGCTGCTCGACCGGCTGGCGCCCGCGGCACGCAAGCTCAATCCGCGGTTTGATGTGAGCGGGCGCACGGGCGTGAATTTCTCCCGCATCAATCGAGATATCCGCTTTGCCGCGGACAAGTCGCCCTATCGAGATCATCTGTACCTCTTTTTTGCCCAGGCGTCCGCGCAAGAGCCCGGCGAGGGACAGCTCTATGTCGGCGTCTCCGCGGACGCAGTGACCGCAGGCTTTCGCGCGTATCTCGCCGGCCGCGAAGGCACTCTGGCGCGGTTCGGCGTTCCACGCGCGAAAGAAAACCGCAAATGGCTCGAGCGGCAGAAGCGGCGGCTCGGCAAGAAATATGAGAGTTACTGGTATTCGAGCGGGGGCGGCGAATGGAAGCAGCACGCCGGCTGGCCGCTCGAATCTGAGGAATGGAAGCGGCTGAAGGGCTGGGTGGTGCGAAGGAAAATGAAGCCCGCAGCGGCCACGCGTCCGAATTTTCCAGGCGAAATCGGCAAACTGTTTCGCGAAGTCTTCCCGCTTTACGACTTCACAACCGCGGAGAAATGGAAGGCCTGAAGCGCACAGGCTCGAAATTTAGTTTCCCAGGAGATACACTTCCATTATGGCGATCACGCGCGAGGAAGCCCGCCAGCGGCATACCGCCGTAACGAGCCACGAACAGTTTACCGACACGATTTACGGCGTGCTTTGCGCCGCGTGCCACAATTATATTTTGATCGATCGCACGAATTGCGCGCCGTCCTGCCGCGAACACGAAACTTGCCGGCAAGCGTACGCGTAGCGCTCGAACAGCAGGACCAACTGTTGCTACGGCGCCCAGAGGCGCAAGCCGATGAGGTGCCAGTAGCCCAAGTACGCCGCAATTCCGCAGCAGGCAATCGAGACGAGCAGTGAGTAGATGCGCACGGCTGGCTTCACGTCCCATTTGAATGAACGCAGAGCAAGCCACAGCCCCCACAACGAGAGCGCCGCGAACGCCCACGTCAGGAGACAGACCGAGAAGGAAAGGATGTCGAAGACGCCGAGCATCCAGTCCGGCGCAAGATCGAGAACAAGGAAAGCGGCGAGAAGCGAGAGTGCGGCGAGCAATGGAACGCCACGCACCGAAAGGCGCTCCACTCCCCTCATCCTGCCCATCAGTCTCCTCGGAATCCACACAAGGGCGAACGCGAGCGAGCTCGCCATCAGCGCCAGCCCGAGCAGAACGAGCCCAAGCCGCGTCCACGGCCAGAGGGGGCTGACGCGCACGCCGTAGAAGCCTTGGTCAACGTAAATCATTGCGCCACTATCGTCCGTAAAGAAGATGCGGCTGGCGGCCGCCTCTTTTTCTTCTCGGAACTGGTTTGCCGTGACGGGAACCAAGACCTGCTTCGGTCCGAAGATGCCGCGTTGATAGAGCGTGCCGTATTCTTCGAAAACGCGCCGGCCGCTCAGAAGCAAATCCAAGAAATCAAAAAGCTCATTGCTGGGATTTCTTTTCTCGTAGTAGCCAGCGAATCGGTCGAGGTCGGCGCCACTGAGAATCATCTGAGGTTTCTCCGGCACCGGTTGTCCGGCAAGCAGGAAATTTCTCACAAGCGATTCCATTTCCTTGAAACCCTGGCCGGGAGTGGACGAGTTCAGAAGGATGACCCAGCCGAGGCCCCGGTCGGGAAGATACTTGTAAGTAGAAATGAAGCCGGCGATCCCGCCGTTGTGCCCGTGGGCGACGACCGGGCCCTCGAGATCGGTGTAATTGGCCAGCCCGTAGCCGTACTTGAGTCCCGCGCGCGCCGCCTGCGTCGTCTGCGGATACTCCATCCGGTCGAGCGATTCCGGCTTCAGCAGCTCCGTATCGCCCAGCTTGCCGCGGTTCAAAAGCAATTGGACGAACTGAGCGAGCTCTTTGGGCGAAGTTTTCAGATCTCCTGCGGGGCGCAGATAAATCTCCACATAGGGAACC
>JBGQEW010000121.1:0-6656 GCA_041496565.1 Terriglobia bacterium
GCCGCCGGTCTCCGAGCTGGCGAGAAAGAGATCGAGCCGGTTCTGAGCGCGGTTGAGTTGCTGAATGGCAAGGCGGCGGCTATCGGGCAGCCAGTTGACGCGCGCGATATAGACGTCGGTGTCGGGCCCCGCCGCGATCCATTGCGTCTTGCCGCCGTCCACGGGAACCACGCCCACGCGCACAACGGGATTCGCATCGCCCGCCTTGGGGTACCGCATCGTCTGGATTTCTCCGATGTAGGAGAGAAAGTTGACGAGCGGATACTTCGTCACCTGGCGTTCGTCCATTTCGAGATAGGCGATGCGGGAAGAATCGGGAGACCACCAATACGCCGCGTGGAGATCGAGCTCCTCGGGATAGACCCAGTCGAGTTCGCCTTCGAGGAAGTCGTCATTGCCGCCGCGCGAGAGCTGCGTTTCCTTGAGGCTCGAGACGTTCACCACCCACAGGTTGTGATTGCGAATGAAGCTGACCCATTCGCCGTCGGGAGAAATCTTCGCATCGGAGACGCGCTCATCCGTGACCGTGAGAGATTTGGTTTGCTGCGTGTTAAGATCGAGCCAAGTCAGGCTGTTCTCGCCGGCGAAAAGCAAGGCGTTTCCGCCAGGCGCCCAAAGGTACTGCTGGGCCGGGACGCGGCCAAGACCTGTGCTCTGCGATGGCGGAGTCTTGGGCGGAGGCAGGATCGCAGCCAGCTTGTCGGCATCCACCAGAACGCTGTGCCGGCCAGTGGCGGCGTCAACAACCCAGAGTTCTTTGCGGGCGTCGCGGCCCTCGCCGGCGGGATGGAAATAGCTGAGCCGCCGGCCATCCTGGGTCCATTCGAGGCCTTGCAGAGAAGCCCCGCTCAAACTGGGCGAAGAGAAGATTCGCTCGACCGTGAGTTGCTTCCCGGCGGATTGCGCATGCGAAAGGGCGGGCGAGAGAGCGATGGCAAGCACTTCCGCCAGCACGGTGAGTGCAGATGCGAGACGAATTCTGTTCGATAACGGACGAGACATCCATGCCCCCTCGGAAGCGCGGCCATTCTATCCCCGTCGGCAAGGAAGTGGAACGACAAACGGAAGAGGGCGAGCTGCAGGAAGATAGAGACTCCAGGGGTGCATCGAGACGCGCTCCCGCAATACTCTTGCCGACAGCGCGACACCATTGGGCGATCAGGGGAGAGGCTGCCAGTAGCGGTCGCCGGCGCAGGCGCGGCAAAGCGAGCGGCCGTCGCGGACGATTTCGCGCCTGAAATTAATCCCTTCGCCGCATTCGGCGCAAATGATGCGCGGGCCTTTGTAACCGGGTAGATCTTCGGCGCGGAGTTCGACGCGGACCCATTGCTTGTCGAACAATTCATCGTCGGAGAGCAAGCGATAGGCTTTCTGCTGGCCAGTCTCCTTGTCGAGTGCAGGAAACATTTCGCGCGCGCGGGCCTTGGATTGTTCCGTCGCGACAATGCGAACGGCGCGGCCGGTCTGCAAATCCACAAACGTTGCCGCCACTTTGCCCCAATCGAAAAATTTCAGCGCGCGCTTGCCCAGGCGGCAATTGGCCACCAGCGCGACCGCATCGGTGACGCAGCGGTCGATTTCAACGTAAGTGACGAGGCGCTTGCGATCCCGCACCGGATCCTCAATCCCCAATTCCCGAAGGCCGTGCATCGCCAAACGCACTCCGAGCACCTGGCCGGCGCAAAGGTGGCCGTGCGCCTGCTCCGCCAGCACGAGATATTCGTCGAGAGTTTTCACGAAGCCGCCTGCGGGGAATCCACCGGGAGGGATTCTACTCTGTTTCTTGTGGCTCGGGCGCAGCGACTGCCGTCGGCGCACTTTCGACCGCCGGCCGGCGCGTCAGGAAGGCCCCCACCATCACTGCCAGAGAGAGCGCGAGCATCGAGCCGTCGCGGACAATGGTGGTGATATCCAGTTTCTCGTTCGGGCCGAAGCAACCGCAATTGATTTCGAGTCCCGCGGAGTAGCTGCGCAGAATGACGGTGAAAAAGCCGAGCAGCAGCAGGCTGGTCACGGTGCTTACCAAACGCAAGAGCCAGCCAATCAGGAGAAAGACGCCGAGCGCCAGCTCGAGCCAGGGCAGCATGTGCGCGACAAACATGACCCCCCACGGCGGCAGAAGCTGGTACGAATCCACCTGCATGGCGAAGAAGGCGAGGTTCACTTTCACTGCAGTGAGCGGCCAAAGCTTGGAATAAGCGGCGAAGATAAATATGCCGCCCAGAATCAGCCGGCCAAACAGCAGAAGGATGCGGCCGATCTTGAATGCTGATGGTTCGGACATACTCAGTGCGCCAGGAGCTGATCGAGGTAAGCTTTTAGAATTTGATAGGAAACAACGCCCGCGATCTTATCGGTCCGGCCATTGTGGATGATGAGCAGCGTCGGTGTCTGGCTGACCTGGATGCGCTGGCCAGCCGCCACATCTTCGTCGATTGCTTTGTCGAGCTGGCATCCCGGACCCGATTGCGGCGATGCTCGGAGGCTCGCGGGCTTCGCGGCGACGCTTCCTTCGCGGCAACTATCCACCATCGCCTGGACGCGTTTCATTTCCACGGGCGTCAGCACTTGGGAAACAAACTTTCCAACGTTGCCGTCGGCGGCCCAGGATTCCTGATTGTCATAGAGGATGCCCGATACTCGCTCGTACTTTCCGAAATGTGCGGCGGCATTGGCGTAACGCGCCGCGTCGTGAGAGTACTTGTGCACCTGAAGCGGAAAATCGCGATGCACCAGATAGACCTTGCCCACCGCCACGTAGTCGTCCAGGAGCGGCCGAAGCGTCTGTTCGTAGAGGGCGCGGCAGGCAGGACACTCAAAGTCGCTGAAGACGACAAGCATGATGGGCGCCGACTTCGAACCCACTGCCTTGTTTGGCGGTGCTTCAGCGGATTTGACTTGCGCGATCGCCGCGCGGCCTGCGCCGAGCAGAAGGGCGGCAGCCGCGAGCCCAATCAGGAGTCTGGATGCTTTGCAGAATGGACGCTTCAATTTCTCCTCCCGTGGAAGCAAAGCCGGAACTATTCTAACCCGAATTTTTGCCGGTGCGGAGGGGCGTTTCGAGGCCGTTGCCGATTGCATCAATCATCACTGCGTAGGATGCGGTCAAGCTGCCCCGGGTTCTCCCGCCTTCATGGCGAAATTTAGGAGCAGGATCGCGTTGGGGACTGTTGATGGGGATCGACGCGAAGGGTAGGATAAATACATGTAAGTATTGTAATTGCAGTGTATTATAGCGAATCAAGAAACTTGACAACAACACACTCAATGAGTATAATCCACTTGTTTGAGGGTGTGCAATCATGCCGCCAGCAGCGGCTATCCAGCGAAGGAGCACGGTACATGAGCAAGATCATTGGAATTGACCTGGGAACGACTAACTCGGTTGTTTCCGTCATGCAGGGCGGCGAGCCGGTGGTGATCCCCAACCAAGAGGGCGCGCGGACGACCCCGTCGGTTGTCGCCATCACCAAGACGGGTGAGCGCCTGGTGGGTCAGGTGGCCAAGCGGCAGGCCATCACAAACCCTGAAAACACGGTTTATTCGATCAAGCGGTTCATGGGGCGCCGGTACGAGGAAGTGAGCGAAGAAGTGAAGCGCGTGCCCTACAAAGTGGTGCGCGGACCGCACGACGACGCGCGCGTGGAGATTTCGGGCAAGACATACAGCCCAGCGGAAGTATCCGCAATGATTCTGCAAAAGCTGAAGACGGCCGCGGAAGATTTTCTCGGTGAGAAGGTCACGAAAGCCGTGATCACGGTGCCGGCCTATTTCAACGACAGCCAGCGCCAGGCCACGAAGCAAGCGGGCGAGATCGCCGGTCTCGAAGTGCTGCGCATCATCAACGAGCCGACCGCGGCGGCGCTTGCCTACGGGCTCGATAAGAAGAAGGACGAGACCATCGCCGTGTACGACCTGGGCGGCGGAACGTTCGACATTTCCATTTTAGAAGTCGGCGAAGGCGTGGTCGAAGTGAAAGCCACGAACGGCGACACGCACCTGGGCGGCGATGATATCGATCATGAGGTCATCGATTGGCTGGTGGCGGAGTTCAAGAAGGACCAGGGCATCGACTTGAGCAAGGACCGCATGGCCATCCAGCGGCTGAAGGAGGCAGCGGAGAAAGCCAAGATCGAACTCTCGCAATTGATGGAGACGGAGATCAATCTGCCCTTCATCACCGCGAATGCGTCCGGGCCGAAGCACCTGCAACAAAAATTGAGCCGTGCGAAACTCGAACAACTGATGGAAGGGCTGCTGAAGCGAACCATCGGGCCGGTGAAGCAAGCGTTAACTGACGCAGGCATGCCACCAGAGAAGATCGATGAAGTAGTGCTGGTCGGCGGCTCGACGCGCATCCCGCGCGTGGTGCAGATCGTGAAAGACCTCTTCGGCGGGAAAGAGCCTCACAAAGGCGTGAACCCGGACGAAGTGGTAGCGGTGGGCGCGGCGATTCAGGGCGGTGTGTTGGGCGGCGAGGTGAAGGACATCCTGCTGCTCGACGTGACGCCGCTTTCGCTCGGTGTGGAAACTCTGGGCGGGGTGATGACCGTGCTCATCCCACGCAACACGACGATCCCGACGCGCAAGGCCGAAACGTTCTCGACCGCGGCGGACAACCAATCGTCGGTTGAGATTCACGTGCTGCAAGGGGAACGGCCGGTGGCGAACGGCAACCGCACGCTCGGTAAATTTCATCTCGACGGAATTCCGCCGGCGCCACGCGGGACGCCGCAAGTCGAGGTGACGTTCGACATTGATGCGAACGGCATTTTAAATGTTTCGGCAAAGGACCGGGCTACGAACCGCGAGCAGAAAATCACCATTACGGCCTCGACCGGCCTGAGCAAGGAAGAAGCCGAAAAGATGAAGCAGGAAGCCGAGTCTCACGCGGCGGAGGACAAGTCGCGGCTCACGGAAGTCGAGGCGCGCAACCGGGCAGACAACCTCGTCTATCAGACGGAAAAGCTGCTGAATGAGAACCGCGAAAAGATCTCCGAGGGCGACATCAAGGAAGTCGAGGAGGCGCTGGAGCAGGCCAAGCGCGCTCTCTCCGAAGGCGGAGCGGAGAAAATTAACGCGGCCACGGAAAAACTGACACGGGCTTCGCATAAGGTAGCGGAGACGCTCTATCGCGCCACGGCTGCCGCGGGCGCTGCCGCCGGAGCCAGCCAGGACGGGGGAACGGGGGCGCCCAGCCAAGGCCCCGGGCCGGCGCCACACAAGGAAGGCGACGTAGTGGACGCCGAGTTCGTGGACGTGGATGAATCGAAGAAGCCGAATTGACGCCGCGATCGGGCAGGGGTGCCGATGACGGAATTCTGTAGGGGCGTCCGCTGAGGCGTGCGCTCCAACGAAAATATCTTGCTCGTGACAGAAGCGGGGAGCGGCCATTGACCACCACAACGGGCATCAAGCGGGTCAGCCCGCCGCATGCGGCGCAAAAGGTTCGCGACAACTATTATCTGATTCAATTGCAAATATCCGAATCGCCGAGCGCCGATTGGCGGCGCCTTTTCTACGATACGCAGCGGGATGCGCCGGCAGAGTTTCCTCCTCGTTCCGTGGAGATTACCGGCGAGTTGCTGCGCTTTCGGTCGGACGCAGCCAGCGTGGAACAGAAGGTCGTATGGATTGATGGCTGGATCGAGAAGGCAAACCAGAAGGAAGCGGCGCTGGGGGTCCGGTCGGAAGAGCAGCGCCAGCGGCGCGAAGAACTCGTGCACGAACAGCAGGAACTTGCCGATCTGAACTCGCGCTGGGCGAAGCTGTAGAACGAGAACAGGGACCAGGAGGCGCGCAGCAAGCAGCGCCTCTACAGGAAACCGGCGCAGCGAAAGAAACAAGCGATGCCAACGACGACGAAACAGGATTATTACGAACTGCTGGGCGTAGCGCGCAAAGCGCCACTGAAAGAAATTCGACAGGCGTATCGCAAGCTCGCACGGAAATACCACCCCGATCTGAATCCGGGCGATAAATCCTCCGAGGAGAAATTCAAACAGATCCAGGAAGCTTACGAGGTCCTCTCCGATACCAAGAAGCGGCAGATGTACGACCAATTCGGCTTTGCGGGTCCGGGCGCCGCAGGCGGGCCGCCGCCGGGAGCGGGCGGCATGCCCGGCGTCGATGACGCGCAATTCGATTTCGGCGGCTTCGATTTCGGCGGCGGGGTGGGGACAAGCTTCCGCGATTTGTTTGGACAGTATTTCCGCGGCGCAAGCGCGGCGCAAGCGGCACGGCCGCCCGAACGCGGTTCGGATCTCGAATATCAGATTGACATCACCTTTGCGGAAGCGATGCGCGGAACCGTGAAGAAGATTTCCATTACACGGCTCGATGCTTGCCCCGATTGCCGCGGCACCGGCGTGGCCGGCGGCACGGGCCAGCAAGTTTGTCCGGGATGCAATGGCAGCGGCCGCGTGAGCGAAGTGAGCGGCAAGATGCGTTTCCAGATGACGTGTTCGCGCTGCGGCGGCTCGGGGCGCCTGCGAACGATGTGCCGCCACTGCGGCGGCGAAGGACGCGTGCGGCGAGGCGAGACGCTTGACGTGCGCATCCCGCCGGGAGCGCAAACGGGCTCGCGTGTGCGCGTGGCGGGTCACGGCAACGCCGGCACCCTGGGCGGCCCGGCGGGCGATCTCTACATCGTCACC
>JBGQEW010000122.1:0-6645 GCA_041496565.1 Terriglobia bacterium
CATACCTCCCACGGAGCGATGGCCGGGCGTGCCGACCAGGCTGGCCGCGGCGGCTTCGGCGGCGAACTTCTTTTCGATGGAGTCGTCGCCCCCTGCTACGCGGAAGACTACGTTCATCTTTGAGCGCGAAGCTTTTTCGACGGGGCAGGAATAGAAGCCACCGCTCGATTCGATGGTGTCGTAGACGAGCTTGGCTTTAGCCTTATTGCGCTTTTCCATTCCCTGAACTCCGCCTTCGGATTCGATCCATTCCAGCACCAGACCCACGATGTAGACCGCGAAAGTCGGGGGCGTGTGATAGAGCGACTTCTCCTTGATATGCGTGCGGTATTGAAGAAGCGTGGGGAGATTCTTGTCGGCGCGCTCGGCCAGATCCTTTCGAACGATCACAATGGTGACACCCGAGGGCCCCAGATTTTTCTGGGCGCCGGCGAAGATGACGCCGTACTTTTTCACATCGAGGGGGCGCGAGGCGATATCGGAAGACATGTCCGCGACAAGGGGGACGTTGCCAGTTTCCGGAAGGGTGGTCCACTGCGTGCCTTCGATGGTGTTATTGGTGCAGATGTGGACGTAGGAGGCGTCCGGGGAAAATTTCATTTCGTCGCGGCGGGGAAGACGCGCGAATTTTTCCGCTTCGGTGGAGGCCGCGATATGATGAAGGATACCTTTCTTCAGTTCACCGATAGCTTTGGCGGTCCAGGTGCCGGTATGGAGGACGTCAACGGGCTTTCCAGGCAGGCAGAGGTTCATCGGGGCCATGGTGAATTGCATGCTGCCGCCGCCTTGGACGAAGATGACCGCGTAGTCGTCCGAGATACCAAGGAGATTCCGGAGCTTCCGTTCCGCGTCCGCGTTGATGCTTTCAAATTCAGGTGAGCGGTGGCTCATCTCCATGACCGACATGCCACTGCCGCGCCAGTCGAGGAGTTCTTCGCGGATTCGTTCGAGGACCGGAAGAGGAAGCGCCCCCGGTCCTGCGTTGAAATTGAAAATGCGCTTGGCGGCTGGTGCGGAAAGCATGGACGAAGTCACGACGGGGAATCCTCTCTGATCAAGAATGGCAGCGCGGCAGGGGCCGAGAATCGCTGCGAACTTAGCAATCTAGAATAACAGAAATCGCCGAGGCGTCCGAACTGCGCTGGGTCTGCGCACAAAACCGCGCGGCTGATATCTCCAGATGGCTAAGGCAGCAAGTAACAGCAAACCGAAGCGCTCTCACGCACCTGTTTGCGGTTGTGAAATTGAGCAAAGTCCTCTTGACTTAGTGGGGTCCCTACAAGCAAAACTAGTAAAGCTGCCTTCCCCCAGGGGCTTGAAAAAAGCGGGAATGCGCCTCCTCTCCCCGCGCTGGCGCGCTCGCTGGAACTACTTAAGGAGCAGATTGAACGCACCGCTCGCCAATGCAGGGCGCGGTTCCCGGCGGCAGTTCGAGCTATCGATCGGCTGCGTGCCCCTCCGCCTGCAAATGTCCGACGCGCAGCTTTTTGGCGCGGCATCGGCGCGCTACGCCGCGTTTACGGATGCCGCCGCACAGCCGATCACGATCACGCTGAACGATGGGGCGCCTCCGGAGGGTACACTAGCGGACTTTGGGTATGAATTGGAGGGTGCAGCGCTCCGCGCTCTTTCCAGCGGGATTCGTTTCGATGGCGTCAGGAACCAATATGCGCTCGATTCCCTGCTACGTGTTCTCCTGAGCTGGAAGCTTCTCGACCACCACGGATTTCTGCTGCACGCGGCCACCGTCGTTCGGAACGGAAAAGCCTACATATTTACGGGCAGGTCGGGCGCCGGGAAGAGCACGGTGGCATCGTTGTCGCCGGAAGGAAGCGTCTTGACTGACGAAATCTCGCTGATTCGCCGGGAAGATGGAGCGTGGCGCGCGTACGGAACTCCTTTTTGGGGCGAGTTCCGCGCCGCTGGATCAAATACCAGCGCTCCTGTGGCGGGGATTTTTCGCCTTCTGCAGGCCGCAGAAAACCGGGTGACGACACTCCGCCCGGTGGCGATTCTTCGCGCCCTCCTGCCGAATGTGCTTTTTTTCTCTGCCGAAGCGGGAGCCACCCGACAGCTTCTTGAAATTCTGAGTCGGGCCGCGCTGGAAATACCCGGTTACAACCTGGCATTTCGCAAAAACTCGACGTTTTGGGAGGTTCTTCCCGCATGAGCACTCCAGCCGCTGTTTCTTGGCAGAAAAATCCGGCCCTGGCATGGAGAGAAATTGACGACGAAACCGTCATCATTTCGCCGAATGACAGCGTGATGCATGAGCTCAACGATACGGGAAGTTTCCTCTGGAAGAACATTGATGGGAAGAAGTCGGCGACGGAACTTGCGGACCTGCTGGCTGAAAATTACGAAGTCACGCCGGACATCGCGTTATCCGACACCCAAGCGCTTTTGGAAGAGATGTCTTCACGGAAGCTCGTGGTAACAGTCCCGGCGGGAGGCGGAGTATCGCCTTGACCGCGACTTTAGCAGCGGGCGCCACGCCCGTGATGGATCGTCTGATCTCACGCACCGTGCAAAAGCACCGGCCGCTCAGCGTGCATTTCGATTTGACCTACCGCTGTAACGAGCGCTGCGTGCACTGCTATCTGGATCATGACGACCATGGAGAACTGACCACCGCCGAGTGCCTAAAGGTGCTGGATGATCTGGCGCGCTCGGGGGCGCTGTTTTTGACGTTCAGCGGCGGCGAAATTTTTCTGCGCCCGGATCTTTACGAAATTTTGGCCGCCGCGAGACGCCTGCATTTCGACATCAGCTTGAAGAGCAACGCCTTGCTGGTCACGCCGGAACGCGCGGCGCGGTTGCGCGAGTTTGGCGTACGGCGCGTGCAGATCAGCGTTTACAGCGACATTCCCGCGGTGCACGACGCCATCACCAAGGTTCCCGGATCGCTGCAGCGGACCCTGGCGGCGATTCCCATTCTGCTCGAGCACGGAATGCAGGTGAAACTGGCTTGCCCGTTGATGCAGGAAAACTTGATGGCCTACCGCGGCGTGATGGCGCTCGCGGAGAAGCTGGGCGTTCCCTACATTCTGGATCTGACGATCACGCCGATGATGGATGGCTCCAGCGGGCCGCTGGCGCACCGCGCATCGGTTTTGTCGCTGCTGCCGGTACTGCGTGATCCCGCGCTGCATGCCTGCAAACCGCAGCCGAGCGCCGCCGCAGCCAGCGCCGTGAACGCCTTGCCGCCGGCGTTTGGCAGCGCCGTTTCGAGCGGAATCGAAAGTCTGGCTTACGAAGACTTGCCGTGCAGCGCGGGCCACAACAGTTGTTACATTTCGCCGTACGGAGATGTCTTTCCGTGCGTGCAATTGCCCCAGGCGGCGGGGAATCTGCGGCGAGAGAAATTCGAGGACATCTGGTATCACGCGCCGCAACTCGAACGGTTGCGCGCTATCCGCGAGAGCCAGCTTCCAACCTGTGCAGGATGCGAGATTCGGAGCTACTGCGAGCGCTGCCCGGGCCTGGCGCTGATGGAAGGGGGCGATTTGCTGGGGGCTTACGAGCGCGCTTGCGCGCTAGCTGAAGAAAAAGCGAGACTGGCGGGTTTCGACGCTCCCCTCAGCGCATTTCATAGAGAACGGGAAATAGCTTCAATTCAGACAACTCCTGAGGCCGAATTTGCTTCTCTGGCCTCGGATTCTGGTTCAGACTAAGGAAAGATCGAATGGCTGAAGAAAACAAAAACTCTCCCCCAGCGCCCGGCGAAAAGAAGCAGTACACGAAACCGAGCGTTGTGTCGGAACCGATCTACGAAACGCTGGCGCTGGCATGCGGAAAATTGCCGGGTCAGGGTGGCGTTTGCAACGGCGCTCCGCGCCGGTCGTAGAGAAACCTCAGGCACCCTTCAGGGGCACTCGTAATATTCGATAAACTAACTCGGTTGATGCTGTAGCTTTGGGCAAGCAAGTACTTCCCGTCCATTGACCGTCCCCCTTCGAGAGACCACTCTGATATCAGCAGTTGGACTAGTTTCGATTCCGAACGACTCCCGTGTATTTGCTCTCGTTCGGAACAGGCCAAGATCGTGCGTGCCCGCACTTCAATACGTGCGGACGTTCCCGCATCTCGCTGGATGGCCGGAACAAAGAGACGCGGCCAATGGAATTTCGGTAGCGAGGTTTGATGGAGAATCGAAGGCAACACGGAAAAAAAACGACGCGGGTCGGCGGGGAACGCCGCGCCGACGATGCGCTGCGCATTGCGGATGCGCTGAAGCGGCGTGGCCGGATTTCACTGCGCGTTCACGGCACCAGCATGCAACCGTGGGTGCGGCCGGAGGATATCGCCCTGATCCGGCAGATTTCGATTGAGAATGTGCGCTGCGGGGACGTCGTCTTGTTCCGGCGCGAACATCAGCTCTTCGTGCACCGCATTGTCGAGAAGCGAGGCTCGCTGAATGCCACACAGCTTTTTTCCAAAGGCGACGCGCATCCGACCTCCGATGGCGCCGTCCAGGAACAGGAACTATTGGGCCGCGTGATGCGAATCTACCGGAATGGCCGGCGGATCGATCTTGATGCGCCGCGCCAGCTTGCTTTGGGGCTTTTCATCTCGCAACTGTCGCGGCATAGCCGGTTTTGGTATCCGCTGGCGAAATTCGCCGCCGCGGTGACGCGGCCGGTGCGGCGCGCGATGAACGCACTGCATATCTCCAACGCAGCGGTTCGCTGAATTCCCGGGCTTGCTCCCTCAATTCTGCTCAACCAGCGCAAACTCGACGCGTTTGCGCATGGGATCGATCCGTTCGGCGCGCACGCGGACTTTATCGCCGTGGCGCCATTCGAGCTGACGGGGTTTTGCGCCGCGGCCACGGCGGGTGCCGGGGGCTCCGCGGCCGCCGCCACCCGGCAAGGCCACGATGGCGTGGTCGCGTTCGCGAAGCACGCATCGCGTGCCGACGAATTCCTCCAGCGCCCCGACGGGAAGAAGGCCCTCCACGAAGACCTCGAATAGTTCGACAAAACAGCCGTATTTCTGCACGGAAATGATCAGCCCGTCATATTCCTCGCCGATGTGCTCCTCCATGAATTGAGCGGTTTTCCAGTCCATTAGTTCGCGCTCGGCGCCATTGGCGCGGCGCTCCGCTTCGGACGTTTCTGAAGCGATTTCTTCGAGGTTTCCGTGCGAATAGAGCGTGGACTCCGACCCTGGGGAAGCGGCGACATGTGTCTTCGGGGAGGCAGTAACGTCTGTTGGATGCTCGAGAGCCCATTTCAGAACGCGATGAACGATGAGGTCGGGATATCGCCGGATGGGCGAAGTGAAATGGGTGTATTCGTCGAAGCCGAGAGCGAAATGGCCGAGAGGTTCGGCGGCGTAGCGAGCCTGCTTGAGGGAACGCAGCATCAGGTAGGAGACGATGCGTTCTTCGGGCTTGCCAACAACTTTTCGAATCAAGCGCTGATAGTGCTGCGGCGTGATGCGCAGCTCGCCGCCGGGGAGGGCCACCTTCATGCCGCGCTCTCGGCCGTGGCCGTAGGAGTCGGGCCGGCCGGCTTTCGCGGGCGCCGGCACGCGGCCATGGCGAACGGCGACTTCGCGCTGGTGCAAGTCTTCGACGCCGAGAGAGTAACCGAAGGCGCGGGCCAGCTCTTCGAACTCGAGGACTTTGCGGGCGTCGGGTTTCTCGTGAACGCGATGCAGCGATTCGAAGCCGAGCCGCAGCAGATAGCCGGCCACAGCACGATTGGCGGAGAGCATGAACTCTTCGATGAGCCGGTGCGCGATGTTGCGCTCGCTACGCGCGATGTTGGTCATGCGCTGCTCCTCGTCGAATTCAATGACTCGTTCGGGGAGATCGAAATCAATCGAGCCGTGCTCGTTGCGGCGGGCATTGAGGAGCAGCGCCAGTTCCTTCATGTCGCGGAAATGGGGCGCAAGCGCGGCGTAGCGTTCCGTCATTTCCGCGTCGCCTTCAATGACTTTGTTGACGTTGGTGTAGGTCATGCGCTCGGCGGAGCGAATGACGCCGGAAGTCATGCGCGAGGATTTCATATGGCCGGCGGCGTTGAATTCCATGAGCGCGCTCATGACCAGGCGATCTTCGTGGGGCTTGAGCGAACACATGCCGTTCGACAGGGCTTCCGGAAGCATCGGGACGGCGCGATCGGGGAAGTAAACGGATGTGCCGCGGAGGCGAGCCTCCCGGTCAAGCGCGCTCCCCGTTCGAACGTAGTGCGCTACATCGGCGATATGGACTTGCAGGTGCCAGCCGCCATCGTCGCGATGCTCGACGTGGATGGCGTCGTCGAAATCGCGCGCGGTCTCTCCATCGATGGTAACGATCGGCAAGTGGCGGAAATCTTCGCGGCCGGCACGCTGGGTTTCACTCACGGGGTTTGCGCCATGCTCCGCTTCATTCAGAACTTCGGCGGAGAAGGAATGCGGGAGATGATGCTTGCGGATGATGATCTCGGTGTCCACGCCCAGCTCACCGGGACGGCCAAGGATTTCGATGACGCGGCCGGTCGCCGCTGCGCCTCCTTGCGGATAACGCAGCAACTCTACATTCACGACGGCTCCATCCAGTTCATCCAGCCGCGGGATGCGCCGCGATCGGATACTGGTTCGGTGTCAAGACCGACCGGGCGCTGCGACGTCATCATGTCGGCGAGCCCGGCGGGC
>JBGQEW010000123.1:0-6615 GCA_041496565.1 Terriglobia bacterium
AATGCATGGAAACGGAAATGTCGCGGCAAGGCCGGCGGCTCGCGGAAGCGCCGCGCGCGGAGATGGAAGAGCTGTGGGAACAGTCCAAAAGCAAGGTGTAGGCGCCCCGGGAATCACGATCCGGCACTGCTCGGGGCTCGAAGAATTCGAGGCCTGCGTGGCCTTGCAGCGCATCGTCTGGGGTGACGACATCACCGTGCCCTCGCCCATTTTCGTCGTCGCCGTCGAGACCGGCGGCCAGGTGCTCGGCGCGTTCGAGAGCGGCCGCCTGGTCGGATTCACGCTCGCCATGCCCGGCATTCACGAGGGCGTGCCGTTTCTCCACTCGCATATGACTGCCGTGCTGCCCGATCTCCAAAATCACAAGATCGGCCGGAGGCTGAAGCTCGCCCAGCGCGACGATGCCCTGGCTCGAGGTATCAAGCTCGTCGAGTGGACTTTCGATCCGCTCGAGCTCCGCAACGCCCATTTCAATCTCGTGCGTCTGGGCGCGGTCGTCCGGCGGATTCTCCCCAATTGCTACGGCGTGACTCTGAGCCCGCTCCACGCCGGCCTGCCGACCGACCGGCTTGTGGCCGAGTGGCATCTTGATTCCGAGCGTGTCCGCGCGGTCTTGGAGAGCGTCGCGGTAATTGGGGGCAAAGAGTTTGTCCGAATCTCTCTTCCTTCCGACATCGGAGAGTGGAAACACAAAGACCCTGCTCGCGCGGCGCAAGTACAATCTAAGGTTCGCGAGCAATTTGAGCACTGGTTCAACCGTCGCTATGTCGCCACGGGCCTCGAACGAGCTGCCGACATCACGAGCTATCTTCTCGAGTCACCATCTCCCCCGGCGGCCGAATCCCCGACGAAAAGCTGAGGAAATTTCGAATGCGCGTCAATAAAATCCGCCTGCGGGAAATACGAATGAGTTTGCTGGCGCCATTCGAAACCAGCTTTGGCCTGACCACCGATCGTCGCATTTTACTGGTCGAGGCGGACGTCGACGGGGTCACCGGCTGGGGCGAAGTCACCGCCGGCGAGAACCCGTTTTATTCTCCCGAAACGGTCGAGACTGCTCGTCACATTCTCCGAGATTTCTGTTGGTCGGCGCTGCGCGGCAGGGAATTCGCATCGGCCGCGGACGTTTGGGGATTGCTGGAGAGAATTCGCGGTCACGAAATGGCCAAGGCCGGCCTCGAGAACGCCATCTGGGACGCCGAGGCCCGGCAGAAGGGAATACCCCTCTGGAAGCTGCTCGGCGGAACGCTCGAAGAAATTCCATGCGGCGTTTCGATCGGCATCCAGCCCAGTCTCGATCAGCTCATCGCCAAAGTGGAAAAGGAACTCGCAGCTGGCTATCAGCGCATCAAGATCAAGATCAAGCCAGGATGGGACGTCCAGCCTGCCGCAGCCCTGCGCGATCGCTTCCCGCGCATCCGCCTGATGGTGGATGCGAATTCCGCCTACCGCCTCGAGGATGCGCCGTTGCTCAAGCAGCTCGACCGTTTCTTCCTGATCATGATCGAGCAGCCGCTCGGCTGGGACGATCTCTACAGTCACGCGGCGCTGCAAAAACAGCTCGACACCCCGCTGTGCCTCGATGAATGCATCCACAGTGAAGGCCACGCGCGGGCGGCGCTCGATCTCGGCGCCTGCAAGATCATCAACATAAAGTTAGGCCGCGTCGGCGGCCACACGGTCGCGCGACGCATCCACGATCTCTGCCGGTCTCGCGGCGTCCCCGTTTGGTGCGGTGGAATGCTCGAATCCGGCATCGGCCGCGCCCACAACATTGCCATGTCCACGCTGCCCAATTTCTCGCTCCCCGGAGACGTCTCCGCCAGCCGGCGGTATTGGGACGCCGATATCATCGAGCCTGAGGTCGAAGTCTCCCGGCAAGGCACGATCCGCGCTCCTTCGGCGCCCGGGATCGGCTATGCCCCCCGGCTTGACCGTATCGAATCGCTGACGCACTGCCAGGAAGTGCTTGCCTAGCCCGGTGACTCGCCGCGCCCATCCGTTTCTCCTGGCCTCGCTCGTTGGCTTCATGGTGTTCGCCTGGTCGCTCAATTTTATTTTCGGCAAGATTGGTTTGCGTCACATGGGTGTCCTCACGCTGGCCTCGTTCCGCATCGTGATTGCCGGGTTGTTGATTGGTTTTCTGTACTTGTTCAAGCCGAACCGGCCGCGTTTCCGATTGCGCGATTACTGGATCTTCATCGAACTGGGCTTTTTCGGTGTGATCGTCAACTCGGGCTTGTTCACCGTCGGCCTGAAGTACACCACGGCGTCTCACTCCTCCGTGATCATCGCCATGGGGCCGATCTTGGTCCTCGTGCTCGCCCGGCTGTTGCGCCTCGAAGCTCTAACAGCCACAAAGATCCTTGGTTTGGCGCTCGCTTTCGTGGGCGTGGCAATCCTGGCCACGGAGCAGGGGATTCACATCCATTCCGCAACACTCTTGGGTGATGGGATTACGTTCACCTGTGCCATCGGCTTCGCGATTTACACCGTCCTTGGCAAGAGGGTCGCAGCACAATACGATAGCTTTTCGATGAATACTTACAATATGCTCGCCAGCGCGGTGCTGATTTCGCCCCTCGCGATTCATCAGGCGATGCGCCTCGACTGGTCTTCCGTCGGCTGGGCCGGATGGTTTGCCCTGGTCTACATGGCCGTGATGGGCTCGGTCGTGGGCTACCTGATTTATTATTGGGCCTTGCAGCAGATGCCCGCCTCGCGCATCGCGACCGTCAGCTACATGCAGCCGGTCCTCGCCACTCTGCTCGGCATCCTCTTTCTCGGCGAACGGCTCACCCACCAGCTCCTGTTCGGCGGCGCGCTCGTCCTGGTCGGCGTCTATCTGACGGGGAGGGGCAGCTTTGCCAGCGGCGCCGTCCGAAACGGGACCCCCTGATGTTATCTTTAAGCTAATTCTGGATTCGTTGACTTTACTCTTCATGCGTGCTACTTTCCCTCGCCGCATGGCTCCAGAAAAATCTCCCGTCGAGAGTGGAGTTTCATGACCGACACGCCTTCCCCCCGTCCGCCCCATCACAAACGCATCGCCGTCATCCCGGGCGACGGAATCGGCAAGGAAGTCACGGCCGAGGCGGCGAAAATCCTCCAGGTCGCGGCTTCCGCCGGGTCGCGAAAACTCGAGTTGGTCTCCTTCGATTGGGGGGCCGACCGGTTCCTGCGCGATGGCACCACGCTGCCCGATGATGCCCCCGCCATGTTCCGTCGTGATTTCGACGCCATTCTTTTCGGCGCCATGGGTGACCCACGCGTTCCCTCCAACAAGCATGCTGCTGATATCCTGCTCGGCCTTCGCGTTAAGTTGGATCTCTATGTAAATATCCGTCCCTGCTTCTTGCTCGATCAGCGCCTGACCCCTCTCAAAGACAGGGCCGAGAAAGACATTCGCTTTATTGTCCTCCGCGAGAATACCGAAGGCCTCTATGCCGGAGTGGGCGGATTTTTCAAGCGGGACACACCCGACGAAGTCGCCGTGCAAGAGGACGTGAACACGCGGAAAGGGGTCGAGCGCATCCTGCGCTACGCCTTCGAATACGCTCGCCGGCACAAGCTCGCCCGGCTCTGCATGAGCGATAAATCGAACGTACTGACTTACGCTCACGATCTCTGGCAGCGCGTTTTCGCCGAGCTGCGGCGCGAGTTCCCCGAAATCAAGGCCAGCCATCAGTACATTGACAACCTGCTGTTGCAGATGGTCCGCGACCCTTCTCAATTTGATGTGATTGTGACCTGCAATTTGTTTGGCGACATCGCAAGCGACCTCGGCGCGGGACTGATCGGTGGTCTCGGCCTTGCGCCCTCGGCGAACATCAATCCGGGCGGCGTTTCACTGTTCGAGCCGGTGCATGGGTCGGCGCCTAACATCGCGGGAAAAAATCAGGCGAATCCCATGGGCGCGGTGCTGGCCGCGGCGATGATGCTCGATCATCTCGGGTGGAGCAGGGAAGCGGCTGCCTTGGAATCAGCAGTGCGCGCAGCCATCCGCGAGGGGAAGACGACACCGGACCTCGGCGGCGAATGCGGCACGCGCGAAGTCGGCGACTGGCTCGCCAAACATGTCGCAAAGCACAGTGTCGGCGCGTCGACTTCTCAGCCGTAAGCCCCTCGTCTCGACGGTCGCATCACTGTTTTTGCCAGAAAAACTCCCAGCAGAAATCCACCGACGTGCGCCCACCACGCCACGCCACCGCTCGCGCCCGATTGCAGCGAGCCCACGCCGCTCAAAAATTGTAGAACAAACCAGAAGCCGATGAACAGCAGCGCCGGCAGCCGGACCGTAAACCAGAGGATGAGCAAGGGGACGAGCGTCAGCACCTGCGTGCGAGGGAAGAAAACCACGTAGGCGCCGAGCACGCCCGAAATCGCTCCGCTCGCCCCGATCGCAGGAACATTCGAGCCCCAGTTGAAGATTGTCTGAGCCATTCCGGAGCCCAGCCCGCAGATGAAGTAAAACATTAAGTATTGAAAGTGACCCAGCTCATCTTCCACGTTGTCACCGAAGATCCACAGGAACCACATATTCCCGATGATGTGCAACCATCCCCCGTGCAGAAACATGCTGGTGAAGAGCGGCAATAGCGCCTGGCCGAGCGCGACCTTCGAGCTGGTCAGCGCCAGTTGAATGCGCGCGGGAACCACTCCGAACGTCATCACGAAGCTCAGACCAGCGTGCGTTTCGAGTGTCACCTGATGGAAAAACACCCCGATGTTTGCGGCGATGATCAGCAGCGTAATAATCGGAAACGTGCGGCGCGGGTTGAGGTCCTTCAAGGGAATCATTGGAATTTCACTCTAGCTTCTGGTCCGCCGGCGCTCAAGATCGGAGGCGTCAAACGCGCGCTCGTAGCGCTCGCCATCTTTCATCAGCCGTTCGATCTCGACAAGCGGCCGGATTCCTCCTCGTGCTCCAGGCGCCGTGCAGTTCAATCCCGCAGCGGCGCAACTGAATTCGAGAATGCGATGGAGTGGCCATTCCTCTAGCAAGCCGAGAACAATTCCCGCGTGGAAAATGTCGCCAGCACCAGTCGTGTCCACAGTCTTCACCCGGAATGCCGGGGAGTAGTGGAAGCGCTCGCCGTCCCACGCGAGTGCTCCTTCACGGCCGAGCGTCACGCCTGCCACGCGGCATCCGAATTGTCTCGAAAGAATTGGTAGCGATTCGAGTGGATCATCCACGCCCAGCAATCGCCCCGGAAAATCGCGGGAAGAAATGAGGCAGTCCGTATATTCAAGTAATGCTTGAACTCCTGCATAAAGGTTGTCGAGGTCGGCGACAACCGGGACGCCCGCCTCGCGCGCCCAGCGCGCGGCCTGCGCCGCAGCAGCGGTGTCATGCCCATCGACGAGCAGTGCGCGCGAGCCGGTGATCCATCCGCGTTCAAGTTCCTCAGGCTGAATCGTGAGTCGTTCATCGCGTTTCCAGAGGATCGTTCGTTCGCCGGTGTTCTCCTCCACCAGGATGAACGCGATCTGGCTCGGGGCGCCGGGCACTTCAAGCAGATGCGTTTCAACTGCGGCGCGTGCCAGTTCGTCTGCTTGCATTCGCCCCGCGGCATCGTCGCCAACTTTTCCGACGTATCGCGTGCGCAAACCCCATTGGCTGCACGCCACCATCGCACTGGCCACCTGCCCGCCCGCAAAGATTTCAGCCGACAGCAGCTCCACCTTGGAATCGAAGGAAGGGAAGTGCGGGAGGCGGATGAGTGTGTCGGTGGCGTTCAGGCCGACGCCGGCAACGTCCACAATGGGAGGTTCGCTCATGGCGAAATATCACTCTAATGTACACGGGGACATTTTCAAGTGCGATCTCAGATTTTCGGCCCGCCCCCGCCATGTACTGGAATCGCGCTGGATCGGGCAGGATCATCGCGTCGCTAGCGCAACTGACTTTGCGCTCGAAGGGATTGACCCGCGGGCCGCTCGGTGCCAGAGTGATTTGTAATTGCGCGCCGGGCAGCGCTGTGATAATACGTTTTACTTTACTGCGTGCGGCTCGAGCCGCCTGTGGCGAGCCGGCTGCGGGTCGGCGCGCCGACACGCCCATGCCACTCCGCGAATCCGAGGCAATCGTCCTGCAGAGTTATCCACTGGGGGAAGCCGACCGGCTGGTCAGTTTTCTTTCCCGTACCATGGGGAGAGTTCGCGGCGTAGCCCCTGGAGCGCGCCGGCCCAAGAGCCGTTTCGGCTCGACGCTCGAACGGCTTTCGCACATTCGCATCTGGTTCTTCGAGCGCGAGACGCGTGAACTGGTCCGCATCAACCAGTGCGAATTGATGGAGTCGTTTCTCGAAGCGCACGGCGATTACGACGCCAGCGTGGCCTTCGCTCTGTTCAGCGAGATCACCGACGCGGTGTTGCCCGACCGGGAACCGAACGACGCGGCTTTCCGTTTGCTCCTGCTCTCGGCCCAGGCAGTGAAGCGGACGGGGCAAGTGGCGCTGCCGCTCGCCTATTTCAGCTTGTGGACCGTTCGTCTCGGCGGCTGGTTGCCGGATCTTGATCGCTGCGCGGGCTGCGGCCGCGAGCTTGGTGCCGAGCCGGGCTATGCTCTGCTCGGGCGAGCGGGCTTGGTCTGTGCCAAGTGGCGGCTGCCCG
>JBGQEW010000124.1:0-6599 GCA_041496565.1 Terriglobia bacterium
AGCACGATCAGGCAAGTCCAACTGGCGCGGCGCGCCATCGCGCGGCGTTCGGACATTTCTGCGCCTTGCGTGATCGCGAGAAACGCCGGCACAACCGCGAACGGGTCCACCAGAAAAAAGACTGAGGTGAAGGCGAGCAGCGCGAATTCGAGCGCGTCCTTGAGCGGAGTCGGCATCTCGCCTCTGTTGCGCGCGCCAATCTATCACGATTTTCCTTTTCCTTGCAGCGTTCGTCCTGCGCCTTGCGCGCCTGCCTCGCGTTCCGGAAACGTGCCGTTTTTCTTCCTCTCGTAGTGTGCTAGACTGTCGCAGCAAGAGCGAGAGCATCTGCGTCCGACTCCGTTGTTCCCGGGGAGTGACGCGCCTGCCATTTTCCCGGTCGAGGATACTCGTCATGTCCGGTCATTCGAAGTGGGCGACAATCAAACACAAGAAAGCGGCCACGGACGCCAAGCGTGGTAAAGCGTTCACCAAAATTATCCGTGAAATCACCATCGCCTCGCGCGTCGCAGGCGGCGACCCGGAAACGAATCCGCGGCTGCGCACCGCCATCCTTGCCGCCAAGAATGAGAACATGCCCAACGACAACATCGACCGCGCCATCCAGCGAGGCCTGGGCAAGCTTGAAGGGGAAACGCTCGAAGAAGTGATGTTCGAGGGGTACGGCCCAGGCGGCGTGGGGATGCTGGTGCAGGTCGTCACCAGCAACCGCAACCGCGTGGTCAGCGACATTCGCCACGTGATGTCGAAGAACGGCGGCAACCTGGCGGAAAACGGCGCGGTGGGTTGGATGTTCCATCGCAAGGGCGATATCGTCATCCCGAAAGAACAGGCGGACGAAGAGAAGTTGATGGGAATTGTGCTCGATGCTGGCGCGGAGGATCTCCGCGACGATGGCTCAACCTGGGAAGTCCTTACTCCCCCTGAAGCGTTTGAGAAAGTCCGCGAAGCGCTCACCGCCGCGGGAATCCATCCCGGTTCTGCCGAAGTCTCCTGGGTGCCGCAAAATTACGTGAAGCTCGCCGGCCAGCAGGCGCAGCAGATGCTGCGGTTGATGGACGCGCTCGAAGAGCACGACGACGTCCAGCAGGTTTACGCAAACTTCGATATCGACGAAAAGGAATTGCAGGCCGCGGTCGGCGCGCAATAGTTTCTTTCCTGGCGCGGGAGCGCGAAAAAAGACTACCTTCCGTTTTCCCCCGCAATTACACTCTCCGTGCAACGATGTCACTGCCTGTGCCAAGCGCGCCGCTCGCGCGCGCAAACAAATTTCGCGTGCTGGGAGTGGACCCGGCAGTCGCCGGCGCCACCGGCTACGGCGTGGTCGAATTCGAGGGCCGCGCCGCGCGCATGCTCCATTTCGGCGCGCTGAAGTTCCCCGCGCGGTTTTCCTTCGGTGCGCGCCTGCGTGAAATTCATCGCGTGATTGCTGCGCTGGTCGAAGAATATTCTCCCGATGCGGTGGCGGTGGAATCCGTGTTCACGGCGCTCAACGCGCGAACCGCGCTGAAACTCGCAGAAGTGCGCGGCGTTGTATTGCTGGCCGCGGCGCAAGCGAGCATTCCGGCGCACAGCTATTCGCCGCGCGAGGTGAAGGCCAGCGTGGCCGGCTACGGCGCCGCGTCGAAGCAACAGATGCAGCAGATGGTGCGCGTCCTGCTGGGACTGCGCGAGGCGCCCGAGCCTGCCGATGCCGCCGACGCCCTGGCCGTTGCGCTCTGCCACGCGCAACTCGCGCAGGCTCGCGAGCGCCTGGCTGCGGCAACGGCAGCGCCGGTTTCCGTTCCAGTGGCGCGCAGCCGTTCGCGCGCCGCACGCATCCAACCCGTGCGATGAGACTCTCAGCCCCTCGCCGCCGCTCGTGGCTTGCCTTCGCGTTGCTGCCATCTCTGCTTCTTCCTCTTTTTCTCTCCGCCGCGGGCGGCCCGACGATCACCTTTCGCAAGGTGTTCAAGTCGAGCTACCCAGAATTCGTCGAGATCAAATTGGATGAAAACGGCACGGGCACTTGGGACATTCATCAGATCGGCGAAGAATCGGATCCGCAGCCTCTAGAGGTCAGCCGCGCGATTGCGCAAAAGATCTTTTCGCTGGCCGCGCAGCTCCATTATTTCGAAAACGCCGATTTGGACGTCCACCGGCGAATCGCCAACCTCGGGCAGAAGACATTTCGCTACGAAAAAGGCGGCGTCACGCACGAAACCATTTTCAATTACACGCTGAACGCGAATGCGAACCAATTGCTCGATGTATTCGAAGGCCTTGCGGTCGAGATGGAAGATTTATCGTCGCTGCAGCGCGCCATGCGCTACGACCGGCTCGGCGTGAACGACGCCTTGTTGCGCCTCGATGCCGATTACAACCGCAAGTTCATTCCCGAGCCGGAACGGTTGCTGCTCGTGCTCGATCAACTCGCCGCCGACAGCCAATATCTCGATATTGCCCGCCAGCGCGCCCGCTCCCTCGCCGATCGTATCCGCAACCCGAAGTAACGCCGCAACGTTGATACCCGACGAGTCACACAACGCACTCCTAAGCATTATTCCCGTCGCCGTACTTTCGCTCATTGTCCAAAATATTCTGGCTTGGTTGGAATCGAGCTCTGAGCGTCCTTATCTCGATCGCGCAGACGGGGCCGCAAAAACAGAGGAGCCGGGCATAGAGGCGGGCTTCGAGATGCCGAAGAAGGAAAGAATGGTCGGTGCGATGTCGATCAGCGATGGGGAAGACGCAGCGATCTTGCGATTGCTCAGCAGGACGCCGGGGACTTGCGTGTAGTCCATGCAGTGGTCGCCGCTCCAGGGCTCGGTGTTGTCGTCGAGCACGCCGGGCGAAAAACTGCCAAGCACCGTGGACCACCCGGCGCGATAGCCGCGCATGTAGCCGACAATCAAATCCGGCGCCTGGGCAACGTAGGGGCCGGAGTAAACGTCCGTCGCGGCGTCCATGCGCGTGATAACCTGCGCGCCATTCGAGGGATCGCGGAAGGCCAGGAGCTTCGCGGCGAGCTCCTTCTTGAGCGCCTCGGCTTCCGTCCCCGGATGCACGATGCCTTCTTTTTCGCGACCGCTCAAATTCAAATACAGTCCGTTGAGCCCCAGCCCATACGCGCGCGTGTGCAGCCAATCCACATTCGAGAAGAAATCTCCGCTGGGCGTCGTGCCGGGCTTCAGCGCGAGGTAGCCGTTCTCGAGCAGCCAGGTATTTAAATTGAATGAATGGTAGAACGGCGCGAAGCCATGATCGGATAGGACGATGAGCGTGGTGTCCTGGTCCACGCGCTGCATCGTCTCGCCGAGAACCTGGTCCATCTCCACGTAAAAACCTTCAATGGCGCCGCCGTATTTCTCGCCGAGCTCGGGACGATAGCCGGGATGGTGCGGGTCCATCGCGCGCCAAAACATGTGCGAGTTCAGGTCAATCTCCGAAAAATAAAAAAAGAAAAGCCCGCTGCGGAAACGCGGCAGCTCGATATCGAAAATGCGCTGGCGCTCGGCGGCAACGATCTGCGCTTGGCGCAGATATTCGCCGTCGTCGAGCACCCCGCTCGAGAGCGCCTTGGTGTCCTCGGCGATGCCTTGCGTATAGAACGAGCCCACCTGTTCGGCGAGCCACGAGGAATAATCGGAAGGCGTGGAAAGTGGCAACGCAGGGTGCGCGGGGTCTAGATTCACCGGCGAGACGTAGAGCTGAAATTCCGAGTGCGCCTGCTTCAAATAAAAGCGGCAGATGCCGCTGACGCTTTCGAGCACGGGGATGAGCGTGAATTCGATGCGGACCCACGGACTCCATTCGCCTTCGCGCAGCACCAGCTCCTGGCCGCCGATGGAAATTTTCGCGACGGGGTTCACGGGATCAATCGCGACGGTGAAATCGAGCGAGGATTGCGGATGATCCTTGCGCAGCGTGTTGTAAGGCCCGTAGAGCTTCGCGTGGACCATGCCGTTTTCAACCTGCGCGGGATAGATGTGTCCGCCATCCACTGCGCCCGGTGTCATCAGGAAGTCGTCCGTATAAAACGAGAACGTGCCGTAGGTGCCGAGAAGGTCCGGCGTGCCCATGCCGGCGAAGGTTCGCGCCTTCGTCTTGACTGGCGGAAAATTCGACGGGATGCGGAAGATGGTCGCCTGAATGCCGCGATCGTCGAGGTATTGCCAGAACGCTTTGCCTTGGCGCAGCAACCTGGTCTCGCCGCTCGTGAGCGGGATGATCCACTTGCCCAGGCCAACCGTGTGCTTCGACGGCTCGACCTCAGAAGTGGATAGGTACGGCAGCATCGTCTTAGGATCGCGGTGAATGAAATCGAAGATGGCGTGACCGCCGGGATTCATCCCCGTAATCAGGTTGGACCACGCGACCGGGCTTTGCGGCGGGTCGCTGGTGCCCAAGCGAACGAAACTTCCTTGCTTGGCGAGCGCCGCAAAGTGGGGCATCTTGCCCGCGTCCATGAATTCTTGCAGGAGATCGGGATCCATGCCGTCGATTCCAAGGACGATCATTTTCCTCGAAGACACTTCGCCACTCGCCACGCGCGAATGCATCCTGCACGCGGCCAGCACCACGGCGCACATCAGGCAAACAGCGGCAATCGCGATTCGATTTAGAATGGTCCGCATGTTTCTCGCGGCGGCTCCAGCACCATCGTCTTCGCGCTGTAATGCAACGCGGGGTCCGCACGAGCGCGCGATTTTGCATCATAGCAGAACTGTGCTGCGCGACTTGCGGGCAATCGGCGCCGCGCGAGGCCGTTCGGTTTGCGCGCCCGCAGACTCGGTGCTATAGAAGAATGCTGGCTCTCCAAATGCTGCGATGAATCCGCGGACAAAACAAATCCGCTTTTCGAGCGTGACGATACTTCTCTCGCTTGCTCTGTGCGCGGTTTTGTCTCTATCGATTCGCGGGCGCGCGCAAAGCTCGCAGGCGCAGGCCGCGGCGCTGGCGGCGAAGGGTGAACAAGCTCTTGAGGCCGGAGACTTCGCCGCTGCGGCGCAAAATTTCGATTCTGCGCGGCGGCTGTCGCCCGATGACAAGGCGGCATGGAGCGGCTTGCTGCTCGCGCGTCTCCGTGCCAAGCGCGCCACGGAGGCGATCTCGACAGGCGAGCAGGCCGTTGCGCGCTGGCCGCAGGTTGCCGAATTCCACCACTGGCTCGGGGTAGCCTATTTCCAGAACAAGCAGCATGAACAAGCCGCCGAGCAGCTTGCGAAGGCCGAAAAGCTCGAGCCCGGCAGCTTTGAAATTCACTTCGATTTCGCTCTCGTCTATCTCGATCGCAGTCAGTACGCGCCGGCCGCAGAGCAGCTCGAAAAAGCCCTGCGGCTGAAGACGGATTCTGCGCTTGCCCATCTGCTGCTCGGCCGGGCGTTCGTCAACACCAATCGCACGCTCTTGGCGATCGAGCAGTTTCAGGCGGCGCTGCGGCTCGACCCGAAGATTCCGCTCGGGCACTACCATCTTGGCTTCGCCTATTACAGCCTGGGACGCAATCCGGAAGCGATTGCGGAATATAAGAAGGAACTCGCTTCGGGCCAGGAAAACATCGAGGTGCAGTACCGAATGGGCGAAGCGTTGCTCGAATCCGGCCAATATGGAGATGCGCAAAAATATCTCCAACTGGTGATCGAACGCGATCCGCGCTATGCCGACGCTCAATACGATCTGGGCAAGGCGCTGTTCCAACAGGCGCAAACGGCGGCGGCTATCGATGCGCTGCAGCGCGCGATCGCCGTGAATCCGGACGACCCGCGCCCGCACTATCAACTGGCGCGAGCACTCGAAGCCACCGGTGACAAAGTCGGCGCCAAAAAAGAAATGGACCTCTTTGCCGAGTTGAAGAAACGCCAGCTAGCTTCAGGAGGGATGGCCTACAAGCCAAAATAATCTTTCACGCGTGATTCGGTTGAGCGCCGTTTCCAGATGGGATTGAGTTTCCGGAAGAATGGCGGGGTCGGATGAGCCGGTTTCCTGTCCAAGCGAACGAAGGAAGCAATCGTAGAGTTCAAGTTCGCGGCCGTTTTTCGATCGCGCGATTCGCCCTTGCGGCGGTGGCCGCTGGCTTCCTTCTTTCCGCCTGCTTGCTTGGCTTTGGCTGGCCTCTCGCGCAGCCGTCGCCCGAGCCGGTGCAGTTCGTGGACGTGACGCGCCAGGCGGGCATCAACTTTCACCTCACCTGCGGCGGTCCGCAGAAGCGATTCATCATGGAGTCCCTGTGCGGCGGCGTGGCCTTCCTCGATTACGACAATGACGGCTGGATGGACATTCTTCTCGTGCAAGGCTCGACGCTCGAAAACGTGCGCGCGGGCACGAACCCGCTCCTCTGCCGGCTCTATCACAACAATCACGACGGCACGTTTACCGACGTCACCGAAAAAGCCGGGCTCTCGCGCCGCGGCTGGGGCATGGGCGTGGCAGCGGGCGATTATGACAATGATGGATGGGAAGATCTCTTCATCACCACGCTGCAAGGCGCCGTGCTCTATCACAACAACGGGAACGGAACCTTCACCGATGTAACCGTGCGGGCCGGCGTGGACGACCATGGCGAATGGGGCACGAGCGCCGCATTCGGCGATTACGACAACGACGGCCTTCTCGACCTG
>JBGQEW010000125.1:0-6477 GCA_041496565.1 Terriglobia bacterium
CAACGTGAGCGCGGAAGTGTCGCTGATCACGCCGGTGGCGCTGGAGAAGGGGCTGCGCTTCGCGATTCGCGAAGGCGGCCACACCGTCGGCGCCGGCGCCGTCACCGAGATCATCGAGTAGAGGACCATGCGCGAAATCATCACATTGCAATGCAACGATTGTAAAAACCGGAATTACACGACGATGAAGAACCGGAAGAAACACACCGACCGGATGGAGACGCAGAAGTTTTGCAACACCTGCCGGAAACATACCAAGCACCGCGAAGTGAAGTAGTGGGTTCAGGAGGGGAGTAGGTTCAACGGTAGACCGCCGGTCTCCAAAACCGGATGTGGGGGTTCGAATCCCTCCTCCCCTGCCAGCTTTGGGGGGCAGGGAGGCGCGGCGCGACCCGGAGCCTGGCGGAGCAAGTTTTTTGAACGCGGGCAGTGGAAGTCTGACGAATCCATGGCGCAGGCGGCAAATTTGAGACCCGAAGAAACGAGCGGCGAGGGATCAGGATTTGCGGTTCCAGGGCCGCTCAGCAAGATGGCGGAGTACCCCAAACGGTGGCGCCAGTTTTTGCACGAAGTTCGCGTGGAGATGAGGCAGGTCAACTGGCCCTCGCGGGACGACGTTCGGTCCACGACCGCCGTGGTGATCGTCACGGTGGCTTTTTTCGGAATCTTCTTTTTTCTCGTGGATAGCGGATTCGGATTCTTGATCCAGAAGGTGCTGAATCAATTCAAACATTAGGAACGCTGGCATGTCGAAGCAGTGGTACATCGTCCACACCTACTCGGGCTTTGAGAAGAAGGTGAAGGAGAGTCTCGAAGGCCGGGTGGCGGCTTTCGGGCTTGACGAAAAGATCGGGCGGATGATCATCCCCACCGAATCAGTGGTGGAAGTGCGCGGCGGCAAGAAAGTGATTTCGCCCCGCATGTGTTATCCGGGCTACGTTCTGGTCGAGATGGAAATGGACGATTACACGTGGCACGTCGTCCGCTCGACACCGCGCGTCACCGGCTTCGTCGGCTCGGGCCAGACGCCTTCGCCGCTCACCGAAGAGGAAGTGCAGAACATTTTGAACCGGGCCTCGAGCACGGCGGAGAAGCCCAAGCCGAAGCTCTCGTTCGATCGCAACGAGCAAGTGCGCATCGTGGACGGCCCGTTTGCAAACTTTACCGGCGTGGTCGAAGAAGTGAACAGCGACCGCAGCACGCTGAAAGTCTCGGTCACGATTTTTGGCCGTTCGACGCCGGTGGAACTCGATTTCGCGCAGGTGGAAAAGGTCGCCTAGAGCCGGCGGCGGCAGCGCAGGTTTCCGGGAGTCAAGATGGCAAAGAAAGTTCAAGCAATGGTGAAACTGCAGTTGCCGGCAACGAAGGCCACGCCGGCGCCGCCGGTGGGCACTGCGCTGGGCCCGCACGGCGTCAACATCATGGATTTCTGCAAGCAGTTCAATGCCAAGACGTCGAAAGAGCCGGATGGAATGATCATTCCGGTGCTGGTCACGATCTACAGCGACCGGACGTTTACGTTCATCACCAAGACGCCGCCGGCTTCGGAGCTGCTGAAGCGCGCCGCGGGAATCGTGAAGGGTTCGGCGGAGCCGAATCGCACGAAAGTGGCGAAAGTGACGCGCAAGCAGGTGGAAGAGATTGCGAAAGTGAAGCTGCCCGACCTGAACACCGCGAATCTCGAGTCCGCGATTCGCACGGTGATGGGGACGGCGCGCAACATGGGGATTGAAGTCGAAGGCTAGGAGACGCAGATGGCACGCACCGGTGGGAAAAATATTGACCGCGCTCGGAAGCAGGTGGAAGCACGGGCGTACAAGCTGGCGGAAGCCGCCGAGCTACTGAAGAAAGTCAAGTTCGCCAAGTTCGATGAGACCGTGGAGCTGGTGCTCAATCTCGGCGTGGATCCGAAACAATCCGACCAAATGGTTCGCGGCACCGTTGTGCTCCCGCACGGCTTGGGCAAGTCGAAGCGCGTGCTGGTGATTGCGAGCGGCGAAAAAGTCCGCGAGGCGCAGGATGCCGGGGCCGATTTCGTGGGCGGCGAGGACATGGTGCAGAAAATCCAAGAAGGCTGGACGGATTACGAAGCCGTGATCGCCACGCCGGACATGATGAAGTCCGCCGGAAAGTTGGGCAAAGTGCTGGGGCCGCGCGGCCTGATGCCGAATCCGAAGACGGGCACGGTGACGTTCGAAGTTGCGCGCGCCGTGAAAGAGATCAAGGCCGGCAAAGTGGAATTCCGCCTGGACAAAACGGGCCTGATCCATTCGCCTATCGGCAAGATCAGCTTCGGCGCGACGCAGCTCGCGGAAAACGCGCAGGCGCTGCTGGCCGCGGTTCTGAAGGCCAAGCCGGCCACAGCCAAGGGCAAATTCATCGAGAAACTGACCCTGACTTCGACGATGGGGCCGGGGATCCCGATCGACCACGCCGAAGTGGATGCGGCGCTGGCCGTCGCCGCCTAGCAGCCCAGCCGGCTAGAGAAGAAGGAGCACGGGATGAAGAAGAAAGCCGAGAAGAAAGCGGACGCCGAGGCTCTCCGCAGCGAACTCGCTAAAGTGTCCACGGTTATCCTGACGACGTTTCAGGGCATCACGGTCGAACAAGACACGCAGCTTCGCCGCGCGGTGCAATCCGCCGGCGGGCATTACCAGGTCGTGAGGAACACGCTGGCGCAGCACGCCGCCGAAGGCACTCCGATCGAGCCGCTGCTGAAGAATCTTTCGGGGACAAACTCGATCGCCTTTACCGCCGGCGACGCGGTGGCTCTGGCCAAGGTGCTGACCAAGGTGGCAAAGGAAGTGCCCGCGTTCAAGTTCAAGGCCGGCGTGGTTGAGGGCCGAGTTATCTCGATCAACGAGATCCAGCAGCTCTCCCAGTTGCCCTCGAAGGAAGAGCTGGTCAGCAAGATCATATTCCTCCTGCAGGCGCCGGCCCGCCGGATAGCGATGGCGCTGGCCGCTCTGCCGCGGAATTTGGCGGTCGTCACGAGTGAAGCGATAAAAGCAAACAAATTTGGGCCGGGCGAAGGCGCGCCGGCGCCTGAATCGGCTCAGTAGTCCCGGTTTCTCATCTCGGAGGAGGATAGGACACAGCAATGGCTAGCAAAGTGGAAACAATACTCGATGAAATCAAGGGTCTGACGCTGCTCGAAGCTTCCGATTTGGTTAAGAAGATGGAAGAGGCTTTCGGCGTTTCAGCGGCCGCGGCAGCCCCCGTCATGATGGCGGGTGGCGGCGGGACAGCGGGCGCAGCTCCGGCGGAAGAGAAGACGGAATTTGCCGTCGTTCTCACCGAAGTCGGCGCCAACAAAATCAACGTGATCAAGGCGGTTCGCGAAGTGACCAGCCTGGGCCTCAAAGAGGCCAAGGACCTTGTGGATGGCGCCCCGAAGACGGTGAAAGAGGGCGTCAACAAGGACGAAGCCGCCACGATCAAGAAAAAGTTCGAAGACGCCGGGGCGAAAGTCGAAGTTAAGTAGTCCGCCAGCGCCCGGCCGTGCTCGCTCTGTTGGAGCGAAGGAATTCGCCTACGCGCGTGTTCCATTTGTATTTGCAGCTTGGCAACGAGTCCATCCCGGACCGCCGCTCGACGTGTTCTCATCGGGGGCGGATCCGGCCCAACCCACAGGGGATGAGGTAAATCATGCGTAACGGTTATCATGCGAGCCGGGAACGGGAACGCCTGGATTTCGCCAAGATCAAGACGACCGTCCAGATTCCCAACCTGATCGACGTTCAGAAGAAATCCTATCAGCGATTCCTGCAGATGGATCTGCTGCCGAGCGAGCGGGAAGATACCGGCTTGCAGTCTGTGTTCAGCTCGGTGTTTCCGATTCAGGATTTCCGCGGGCTCTCGCAGCTCGACTTTGTGGACTATGCGATCGGCAACTGGGAGTGCAAGTGCGGCCACCTGCGCGGCCTGCACCACTTGCGCGCCACCTGCCGGAATTGCGGCGCTTCGGTGGTGACGAACCCGTACCGCACCGGCGACGTGCTCTGCTCGAAGTGCGGCACGTTCAATCGCAACACTCCGACGTTTTGCAACAAGTGCGGCGACCCGGTCACGCTCCAGCTCAAATACGACGTGAACGAGTGCCAGGAACGCGGCATGACCTATGCCGCGCCGCTCAAGGTGACGATCCGCCTGACCATCTACGATAAGGATCCCGATACCGGCGCGAAGAGCATCCGCGACATCAAGGAGCAGGAAGTTTTCTACGGCGACATTCCGCTGATGACGGAGAACGGCACGTTCATCATCAACGGCACCGAGCGCGTCATCGTCAGCCAGCTCCATCGCTCACCCGGCGTGTTCTACGAGTCGGCGAACAACCGCTCCTACTTCCTCGGCAAGATCATTCCGTATCGCGGATCGTGGGTGGAGTTCGAGTACGACACCAAGAACATCTTGTACGTGCGCATCGATCGCAAGCGCAAATTCCTCGGCTCGATCTTTCTGCGCGCGCTGGGGATGAAATCGAATGAAGAAATCCTGCGCACATTCTATCAGGTCGAGCGCATCTCGTTGCGCGACCGGGAGCTCTATTGGAACGTTTCCGAAAGCCTGATAGACCGCAAGCTCTCCCGCGAAATCAAGCACCCGAGAAGCGGAGAAGTGGTGGTGGGCGCGCACAAGCGCATCACCGACGCTCTGTACAAGGAACTCGTCAAGACTCGCATCACGCAGGCGGAAGTCACCGTGGCCGATCTCGAAGGCGCGATCACCGTGGGTGAACTGGTCAACCGGCAAACCGGCGAAGTGCTGATGGAAGCGAACAAGCCGCTCACCGCCGAGCTGTGGACAACGCTGGGCGAGGCGGGTATCACCGAGGTGGACATCTGCTTCCCGGATCGCGATGAAGTGGGCGTCATCGTCAGCCGCACACTGGAAAAGGACGCCATCCGCACGCCGCGCGAAGCGCTGATCGAAATTTACCGCAAGCTGCGTCCGGGCGATCCGCCGACGCTCGAGACCGCCACCGCGCTGTTCAACGGCATGTTCTTCGATGCGCGGAAGTACGATTTCAGCAAGGTCGGCCGGCTGAAATTCAACATCAAGCTCGGCATCGAGACGCCGCTGGACAAGCGTACGCTCGATCCGTCGGATTTCGTCGCCTCGATCAAGTATCTCCTCAAGCTGCGCAAGAACATCGGCACCGTGGATGACATTGATCACCTGGGCAACCGCCGCGTCCGCGCAGTGGGTGAGCTGCTTGAGAACCAGTTCCGCATCGGCCTGGTTCGCATGGAACGCGCCATCAAGGAAAAAATGTCGGTCTACCAGGAAATGTCCACGGCGATGCCGCATGACTTGGTCAACGCGAAGCCGGTGATGGCGGCGATCCGCGAGTTCTTCGGCAGCTCGCAGCTCAGCCAGTTCATGGACCAGACCAACCCGCTGAGCGAAATCACGCACAAGCGCCGCCTTTCTGCCCTCGGCCCGGGCGGATTGTCGCGCGAGCGAGCCGGATTCGAAGTGCGCGACGTTCATCCGACGCACTACGGGCGCATCTGCCCGATTGAGACGCCGGAAGGGCCGAACATCGGCCTGATCAGCTCGCTCTCCTGCTACGCGCGGATCAATGAGTTTGGATTCATTGAATCGCCCTACCGGAAGGTGAAGGGCGGGCGTGTGATTGACTACGTTCAAATCGTCAACGCCGGCGACAGTGAGTTCAAGCCGGGCGAAATCGTGGAGCGGGAAAAGGTCGAAGACGCCAACGATGAGCTCAAGCGCCACCGCGTGGTGTACGAACCGTACTGTTTCTATCTTTCGGCATGGGAAGAGGACCGCTACGTGGTTGCGCAGGCCAACGCAGCTCTCGACGAGCGCGGCCGCATCACCACCGATCTGGTCAACTGCCGCCAGGCCGGCAACTTCGTTCTGAAGTCGAACGACGAGGTGGACTACATCGACGTTTCGCCGAAGCAGCTCGTCTCCGTCGCCGCCAGCCTGATTCCGTTCCTCGAGAACGACGACGCGAACCGCGCGCTGATGGGCTCGAACATGCAGCGCCAGGCCGTGCCGCTGATTAAAGGCGAGGCCCCGCTGGTGGGTACCGGCATGGAGCGCGTCACGGCGCGCGATTCCGGCGCCGTGGTGGTTTGTCGCCGCGACGGCATCGTGGACCAGGTGGACTCCGAGCGCATCATCGTGCGCGTCGAATCCGACCAGTCCGGTGTGCTGAGCCGCGAGGTGGGCTCGGACATTTACCTACTCACCAAATTCAAGCGCTCGAACCAGAACACCTGCATCAACCAGAAGCCGCTGGTGCGCGCGGGCGATCGCGTTCACCAGGGAACGGTGCTGGCCGACGGGCCTTGCACGGACCGCGGCGAGCTGGCGCTGGGCCGCAACGTCCTGGTGGCGTTCCTGCCGTGGCGCGGCTACAACTTTGAAGACGCCATCCTGGTCAGCGAGAAGCTGGTTAAGGATGACTACTACACTTCGATTCACATCGAGGAATACGAA
>JBGQEW010000126.1:0-6462 GCA_041496565.1 Terriglobia bacterium
ATTCAACGTCTGGTGGGACCCGGAGGCGGCGCGAATGGTCTTGCGCGCGCCCTGGCCACGGATCGTCTGCACGACGGTGGATATTTCCCTCAAGACGCGACTCACGAGAAGTATGATCCAGGAAATCGGCAGGACCAATACCCCGGTGGCGCAATATCTGGCGAAGTATTCGGACGAGGAATACATGTGGGACGAGCTGGCGGCGGCAGCCTGGCTCGACCCCAGCATCATCACCAAGGAAGACCTGCTGTACCTGGACGTGGCCATTGATCACGGCCCGAGCTACGGGGACTTTCTGGTGTGGACGCCGGGAAACCAGCCGGGACTGGGCGAGCAGCCTGCGGTGGTGCTGTACGATCTGGACGTCGCAAAGCTCAACCGAATGTTTATGGACTTGATGACGGGGCCGACGCCGGGCGCGCATCTGCCCGCGGCCCAGGGTCAGCGAGGGCCAGGGCCTGCGGACGCAGCGGCCAGCGCGCGCCGATAGTCGGGATCGTCCGGCGAGTATTCGACGGCTTTCTTGAACGCGGCCACGGCGCGTGCCCGATCCTGGCGCTGCTGGTAGATCAATCCCATTTCGAAAAACGCATCGGCTTCGTGCGGATATATAAGAGTGGTTTTCTCGAACGCCGCAAGCGCTTCGTCCCAGTTCCCTTCCCGCTCCAGAATTTTTCCAAGCACATAAAGATAATCCGGATGGGCAGGGTTCACCTGGAGCGCCCTGGCGATTGCGTCGTGCGCCAGTTGCGTCTCCTTCTGGGAATAATAAATCTTGGCGAGCTGGGCGTACGCAGCGCCGCTGCCGGGATTTTTTCCGATTGCCTGCTGTAACAGCTCGATGGCTTGCGCGAATTGATTGCTGCGCGCAAGCTCACTAGCCTGGTCCACCAGGTGCTCGGCCTGCACCTTCCCTTCCCTTGCCGCGTGCTCCTGCTTGGAAACTTCTTCGAATTGCGCCATCGTCTTCTGCGCGAGGTCGTTCTCGCCCGCGCAGCGATAGGCCTGAGCCAGCAGGTACACGGCTTCCGAATCCGCCTTGGCGGCCGAGGCGAGAGGCTCCAGTACCTTTGCCGCCTCGGCGCACTGCCCCGCGCGAACCTGCACCTGTCCGAGCAGGAGCCGCGCGCGCGAATTCCGCGGCTCGAGTTCGAACACCTTTTCCGCGTCTTCGAGCGCCTTGGCATTTTCGTTCTGGCCGGCATAAATCGAGCCGCGCAGATAAAGCGAGAGCGGATCCTTGGGATTCGCCGCGATCAAACGGTCGAGCTCCGCGAGCGCCTTCGGGAAATCGCCCTTTGCTTTGTAGGCCAGCGCCAGATCGTTGCGGGCGCCGCGGCTTTTGGAATCGAGCCGCAGGGCCTGCTGCAAATGGGCAATGGCGTCATCATATTTCTGAAATTGAAGGTCGAGTTCGCCCAACGCGACCAGAGGAGCGGGACTCTGTGGATGTTCCTCGCGCGATTGCTCCATGAGCCGGCGCGCCTGATCGTAGTTGAAGGCAAGGCGAAAGGCGTCCGCAAGTCCGAGCTCGGCTTCCTGATTCCGGGGAGAAACTCGCAGCGCATCCCGGAAAGTCGAGATGGATTCGGGGTATTGTTCCATTTGCTTCAGCAGCGCCGCTTTCGCGATCCGCGGCGTCGCCGAATGCGGCGCCGCCTGGATGGCGCTCTCGAAAATCGCCAGCGCCTGCTTCCATTGCTGCTCGGCGATGGCCGCCTGAGCCTCGCGCAGCAGTTTTTCTTCGGCTGGATTCTTCGATTGCGCGAACGGAGCGGCTCCGCATCCGAGAGCGCAAACGATCAAGCCGAGCACAATCGTCGCACAATGCATGCGCCTGCGGCAGGATCGCGCGCGCATTCGGGCGTCTCTTGGATAGGACATGCCGGGATTATAGTACCGCGAGTTGCAGCCGCTTTTCATCGAGGCATGAGCGGAGCCACGCGGGATTCTCCCGCTGCCCGCGCCTTTTCCCCTTGACACTTTCCCAGCCCGGAATTATAAGCAGCGCCTGTCCAAAACGATCCTGATTCCGCGCTGAATTTCACTTCTGACGGGAAAACAGGGATACCATGGCTGGTGCAGACCGATGAGCGATTCGCAATTCTCCAAGGAGTGCCCGACTTTGTGCAACCTGAACAAAGTTCTTGCCGCCTTTCTCTTGCTCGCGCTGGCCCCGGCGCTGCTGGCCCAGTCCGAGCGCAAGGTAATCATCGACCAGGATGCGCGCGGCCCCGCAACCACGGACCAGCAGGCCATCCTGATGTTCCTCCAATCACCCGGCGTCGAGACGCTCGGAATCACGGTCGTCAGCGGCGACCAGTGGCGCGACGAAGAAGTGGCGCACACGCTGCGGATGCTCGAGCTTGTGGGGCGCACGGACATTGCCGTCGTACCCGGCGCCGTGTTCCCGCTCATCAATAACAAGGAAATGATCGCGCGGTGGGAGAAGCTCTACGGCAAGGTCTCTTACCAGGGCGCGTGGAACGAACACAAGGTCGGGTCGTATACCGGGGCGTGGAATCAGGAGAAGTATCACGACGCGTTCGTCGTGCCGGCGCTCGCGGAAGGCAATCCCACGACGAAGCCGGCCGCCGAAGACGCCGCGCATTTCATCGTCCGGATGGTGCACCAGTTTCCGCATGAAGTGACCATCTACGCCGGCGGCCCGCTGACGAATCTTGCGCTGGCCATCAGCCTCGATCCGCAGGTTCCCGATCTGGCGCAGGAATTGGTGGTGATGGGCGGCAGCGTGGCGCCCGAAGTGCCCATGCCGTGGATCACCACGAACCGCCGCGAATTCAATTTCTGGTGGGACCCGGAAGCGACGCACATCGCGCTGTGCGCGCCCTGGCACAAGATTACAGTCACGACGGTGGACATCTCCGTGAAAACGCGGCTGACGAAGGCAATGATCCAGGAAATCGCGCGCGCGAATACTCCGGTGGCGCAGTATCTCGCGAAATACGCCGATGAGGAATTCATGTGGGACGAGCTGGCCGTGGCCGCGTGGCTCGATCCGAGCATCATCACCAAGGAAGAGCAACTGTACATGGACATTGATTATTCGCACGGGGCCAGCTACGGCAACACGTTGACGTGGCCGAAGGGAGATCAGCCCGGGCTCGGCGAACAGCTCGTCCATGTGCAAACGGATCTCGATGTCAAGAAACTCTATCGCATGTTCGCGGACTTGATGACGCGGACGTCGCAAGGGCCGAGCGCGTCGCCGGCGTCCGCAAGGGGGGAGAAAAATGGCGGGAGCAACTGAAGTCGTCGGAATCGGAAGCTGCACGGTGGACTTCTTCGCGCTGGTCCCGCGGCTGCTCGGGCCGGAGGAAAAAATCAACGCGGACCGGCTGGAAATTCACGCCGGCGGCGTCACCGCAAACAATTTGACGCAAGTGGCGCGCCTCGGCGCGAGCACCGGCTGGCTCGGCTTAATCGGCGACGACGACAATGGCCGCATCATTCAGAAGGAATTTGCCCACGACGGCATGGATCTGAGTGGCATCGAGATCGTCAAGGGCGAGCAGTCGTCGCTCACCTGGATTCCCGTGGACCAGAAAGGGGAACGGTGCATTTACATGTTTCCGAACATCACCGGTAAGATCAGCGTGCACCAGGTACACTCCCGCTTCGCGCCGCACATCCAAAAAGCCAAACACTTCCATACGGAAGCCTCGCAGCTCCCGCTTGCTCCGGTGAAGGAAGCGATGAAGGTGGCCAAGGCCGCGGGCGTGCGCGTCATTTTCGACCTGGACGTCTCGCCCAGCTTCTTTCAGCAATCGAATCTCGGAAAACAGGAGGACTTGGCGGCGTCGCTGCAAGATGTGGACGTGCTCAAGCCCTGCAAGGCGGCGGCGCGCGAGCTAACGGGCGAAGCGGATTACGACCGGATCGCGCGCCGGCTGCTGGAAATCGGCCCGAAGCTCGTGGCCATCACGATGGGCGCGGAAGGATGCCTGATTGCGACGAAAGACAAGGCCGTCCACGTTCCTTCGTTCGGAGTGGATGTGGTGGACACAACCGGCGCGGGCGACGCGTTCATGGGCGGACTTTCCTACGCGCTGTTGCAAGGCTGGGCCCACGAGCAAGTGGGAACGTTCGCGAATGCCTGCGCGGCGCTGTGCTGCACGAAGGTCGGCGCGCGGGCGATGGCGAAGCGTGATGCGGTCGTGGCTTTCATCAAGTCGAAGCGGCCGGCTGCCGCAGCGGGGTTCTAGAACGGGGCCGCCGAAATAGACCGGGGGTCATTCCATTCGAAGCGCTGCATCGCAAGGCGGAGCGAGGAATCGCGGGACGAGCGCGCGATTTTTCGCCGAGCCGGTTCGGCTGGCTCTCCTTGGAATCCTTCTCACGCGAATGTTTCGCAAGTCTGCTGAACGAAAGCGGCCGCAAGCCGCCGCGCTCCAAAGGGCCAAATTCTGACTGACAAGGTGGCCTCCATGTTTACACCGCATAGCCTCGAAGTCGCCCTGCTGATGATGGTGGTCAGTCCGATTTGCTGGGGCTCGTGGGCCAACACGTACAAGGGCGTCAAGAATTACCGTTTCGAGCTTTTCTACTGGGATTACGCCGTAGGCATTTTTCTGACGTCGCTCGCACTCGCCCTGACCATGGGCAGCACCGGCCACGACGCCTCGAGCTTTGCCGCGAACATTAGTGCGGCGGATGCTTCGAACATCGTGTACGCGCTGATCGCCGGAGTGGTCTTCAATATCGCCAATTTGCTTCTCGTCGCCGGAATCGAAATGGCGGGGCTGGCGGTGGCCTTCCCGGTTTCGATCGGCATCGCGCTCGTCGTGGGAGTGGTGTTGAGTTACGCGCAACAAGCCAAGGGCGATGCGACGTTGCTCGCGCTCGGCGTGGCTTGCGCGGTGATTGCCGTGGTGATGGACGGCAAAGCTTACGGCCATCTGGGCAGCTCGGGCCGAACCGTCTCGCGGAAGAGCATCATCGTCTGCATCGTCTCGGGCGTGCTGATGGGCCTGTGGGCGCCGTTCGCCGCCCATGCCATGACGCGTGGAAACGTGCTCGGGCCGTACAGCTTCGCCGTGTTCCTGACGCTGGGCGCGCTGCTTTCCTGCTTCGTGTTCAATATTTATCTCATGAAGAAGCCGCTCATCGGAGCGCCGGTAAATTTCAGCGGCTTTTTCTCCGCGCCGGCGAGCGGCCATCTGCTGGGACTCTTGGGCGGCGTGATCTGGGGCGTCGGCACGGTGTTCAACCTGGTGGCCGCGAACTATACCGGCGTGGCCATTTCCTACGCAATTGGGCAATCCGCGCCGATGATGGCGGCACTGTGGGGCGTTTTCGTGTGGAAGGAATTCGCCGGGGCGGGAGGAAAGTCAAAAACATATTTGGCGCTGATGTTTGCCTTCTACTTCGTCGCGATCCTGCTCGTCGCGCGGGCCTCACAGGCCGGCTAGCGCTCGCCAGGCGGTAGCCGGTAACTTTGACCCGCGGAGTCAGGCTCTCGAGTGGCAGGTAAGAATCTTTCAGGTGCAAAACAGCGCATCAGATTGGCGGCTCGCGTAAATCGCCGCACGCTTCTTCCAGTTTCGCGGCAACGGCCAGTGCGGTTTCTTCCTCCCACGGCCGGCCGACAACCTGCACGCCGATCGGCAAGCCCTCGCGCGAGCGCCCGACAGGCACAGCCACGCCGGGGTTTCCCAAAAGGTTGAACCACTGCGTGTAGCTCATCGCATCGAGATACTCGACGCGCTTGCCCTCCACGGTCCACGCGCGCTCGCGATGGCGGAACGCAGGAACGGCGCACACGGGGCACAAGAGAACCGGAAACATTTCCATCTCCGCGAGGAATCGCTCGCGCAGCACGTCACGCTCGATTTGCACGCCGAGCAGCCGTTCAACCGTTAACGGTTTTTCACGCTGCGCCAAGTCCCGCACCTCTTTCAAAAACGGGCTTAAATCGGATTCGCGGCCTTCGAGCATGGGTCCGAGAAGCGCCTGCACTCCCGGCCCGAAGAGCGTCCACCAGGTTTGCCGAATCCGTTCGAGATTCGCCGGTCGAAACGGCTCCACGACGAATCCTTGCGCTCGCAAGCCCTCTGCGGCTTTGCGAACCGCGGCGCGCGTTTCCGGCGTCACCGGGGTTCGCCCGTCCTCTTCGAAATAGCCCACGCGGATTTTTCGCAGGTCAACTTCCGCGGGCCAACGGATTGGCACCGGCGCGGCATTCGGGTCGCCGCGATCCGGCCCCGCCATCGCCTCGAACAGGACTTGCACGTCGGCGACGGTGCGCGCCATCGGCCCCACGACGCCAATCAGAGCGAACGGCCCTTGCGACGGAGGAAAATGCCCGCTGGCGGGAATGCGCCCGGGCGTGGGTTTCAGCCCGCAGATCCCGCTGAAATGCGCTGGCACGCGGATGGAACCACCGCCGTCGCTGCCCACTCCCCCGGCCGAACAACGCGCGGCGATGGCGGCCGATTCGCC
>JBGQEW010000127.1:0-6401 GCA_041496565.1 Terriglobia bacterium
GCTGATCCTCGGCGCGGGCGAGAACACGGTGCGGCTGGCTCCGCCGCTCCTGATTGACGAGGAGCAAGCCGAATTCGCCGTGCGCACACTCGAAGCCTGCATCACCGAGGTCGAGCGCACGGCCTAGGCCGGGCCAATTTGAGTGCGGAGGCGAATTTGCCGCGCATCCTGGACGTGGGTTGCGGGCTTGAGAAATATCCCGGTTCGATCGGCGTGGACATGAACCCGGTCACCGCCGCCGACGTGATCTGCCACCTGGATCGCGGCCGGCTGCCCTTCCGGGATAATTCCTTCGACCAGGTCCGCGCGATCCACCTCATCGAGCACGTTGCCGACGTCATCGCCACGATGGAGGAATTCCACCGCGTCACCCGCTCCGGCGGCACCATCCTGATCGTCACGCCCCACTACACCGATTTCAGCTCTTTCCGCGATCCCACCCATCGCTGGCACCTCAACAGCTATTCTTTCCTCTATTTCTATGCGGGTGGAATGCACGGCCGGGACATGTGGTATACGCAAGCGCGGCTGCGCCAGCGGCGGCTCACCGTTCGGTTGCTCCGGCTCTGGCGCACCTTCGGCTTCGAATTCCTGGTGAACCACGCCGCCTGGTTCCGCCAATTCTGGGAGCACTATTTGAGCTTCATCATTCGCGGTAAGGTGATGGAATTTGAATTTGAGGTTGTCAAATAGCCATGCCGCTCTTCTCGCGCTTGATCTACGGTCTGGTCAGTCTGGCCTCGCGGAATGGGCTGGCTCCGGCGGAGACAAAGCTCCCAAGCAGCAAGGCAGCCGCGCGACGAACGGGGATTCAAGGCGAGACGTTCGCATACTGGTATCTGCGCCGGCACGGCTATGTGATCATCGCGCGCAACTACACTGCGCCGGGAATCAAGGGCGAAATGGATCTCGTGGGCTATGACGGGCCCGTGCTCGCCTTCATCGAAGTGAAGACCCGAACACCGGGCGGCCGTTCACCGGGAAAGCCGGAGGAGGCCGTCACACCCGACAAACGCCGAAATTTGTCGCGGATGGCGCGTCTCTTTCTTGCCGACCGGAACCTCCGCGAGGCTCAATGCCGCTTTGACGTTTTGGCCATCGAGGACCGCCCCGGAAGTCCTCCGCTTGTCCGCCTGCACAAGGGGGCATTCACCGAGAGGGGTTGACCAGAGCGATTGACAAGCTGTTCGCGAGAGTTGGGAGTGGGGTACAATGCCAAAATAGAGCTTGCAACTCATAGATAGCAAGAACCTGGCACGATTGAGGCCAGTGTCGGGAGGCCAATTTGCCTGAACTTCGAAAAGATCCAATTACGGGCCGTTGGGTCATCATTTCCACCGACCGCGGCAAGCGCCCCACGGACTTCGTACGCGAGAGCGTGCAGATCAAAGGAATCGGATTCTGCCCGTTCTGCTACGGCAACGAAGGGAAAACTCCGCCCGAAGTTCTGTCCTTCGGCCGCAATGGCACCGCCAAGGACACGCCGGGCTGGTCCGTTCGTGTCGTTCCCAACAAGTTTCCCGCGCTGGGGATCGAAGGCGAAATTGACCGTCAAGGCGAAGGCCTCTTCGACAAAATGAACGGCATCGGCGCGCACGAAGTCATCATCGAAACTCCCAATCACCATAGCACTCTCGCCACTTTGCCGGATAAGGCCATCGAAGAAGTCCTGTGGGCTTATCGCGACCGCGTGCTCGACCTCAAGAACGACAAGCGCTTCCGCTACATCCTCCTCTTCAAGAACCACGGAGAGGCCGCCGGCGCTTCGCTCGAGCACACCCATTCCCAATTGATCGCTCTCCCGATTGTCCCAAAGCGCGTCCGCGAGGAAGTGGATAGCGGGCGCCGCTATTACGAAGAGAAGGAACGCTGCATCTTCTGCGACATGATCCGCCAGGAAGTGGACACGGCTACCCGCTTGATCAGCCAGAACGAATCGTTTGTCGCGATTTCACCTTACGCCCCGCGCTTCCCTTTCGAAACCTGGATCCTGCCCAAGCAGCACAGCTCCGCGTTCGAAAATCAGTCGAGCGCGGTCTACGGCAGCCTCGCCAAGCTCTTGCGCGATATTCTCGCGCGCGTCGACACCGTCCTCGCCAGGCCGGCGTATAACTACGTCATTCACACTTCGCCCATCGGCGAGGAAATCAACGATCACTACCATTGGCACATCGAGATGATGCCCAAGCTCACGAAGGTCGCAGGTTTCGAGTGGGGAACCGGCTTCTACATCAACCCCACGCCTCCTGAAGAAGCCGCCCGTTTTCTCCGCGAAGCTCAAGTCGAAACCTTGCTCGTCGAAAAATAGCTCTCGCCGCCCTTCAGGGCGCCTTTCCTTGATTGGATTCCGCCGCGGCGCTTGGCAGTCTGCACCGCGCCGCCTTTTCGCTTCCCCCGCTTGTTTCCTGCCGTCTCTGCGGTTAGTATTTTTCTGTATCTAAGTGATGTTCTTTGCAACTCGCTCGCAGACGAAATTCTGCCGCTGTGGAGGAGGGTGAAATGACGTGGGGCAAAAGAAGGGCCCTGGTGATCTTGATCGTCGTCGGGGCGATCGTACTGCTTGGGTGGATGGCTTTTTCGGGCAATCGTCTGAGCTCGAAATCCGTGCTCGTTCTCGAACTGAACGGTGCGATCGAGGAGCAGCGCGCGAACGACCTGTTCTCCGCTCTCGGCGGAAACTACATTCCCGTGGTTCATGAAATCATCGATTCGATTGAGACGGCCAAGACCGATCCGCGCATCACCGGGCTGGTCGTGAAGATCGGGCCGCTCGAGACCGGCTGGGCCAAGCTGGAGGAATTCCACAGCCACATCCTCAGCTTCCGCGAGAGCCACAAACCCACGATTTGCTTCCTCAGTTACGACGGCATTGGCAACCGGGAATACTATGTTGCCTCGGCGTGTGAACAAGTCTGGCTGGTGCCCGCCGCCCCCGTGGATATCCACGGCATGATGGCCGGAGCTCTCTTCCTTCGCGGCACCCTCGACAAGCTCAAGATTTATCCGGACATGTTTCATATTGCCGAGTACAAGACGGCCTCCAACATGTTCACCGAGAAGAAATTCACCGCAGCGCACAAGGAGGAAACCGAATCGCTGCTGCACGGAATCTACGATCAATACATCGCCGATGCTTCGCGTGGACGCAAGCTCGACCGCGCCCAGTTCGACGCCCTCGTCAAGCAGGGACCCTTCCTCGCGAAGGAGGCCCTCGCGAACAAGCTCGTGGACCGGCTCGCTTATTGGGATGAGGTGCAGGATTATTTCACTCAGAAAAACGGCGAATGGAAGCCCGCCGTGCTCGCGGAATACCGCAAGGAAGTGAAGAATGTTGGCTCAGAGAGCATTGCCGTTGTTTACGCCACCGGAGATATCGTCTCCGGCGACTCGGGGACTTCACCCGGCGGCGGCTTCATCATGGGCGGGGATTCCGTGTCGGCGGATCTGCGCCGTGCTCGCAACGATTCGAGCATCAAGGCGATTGTGCTCCGCGTCGATTCGGGCGGCGGCTCGGCCCTGGCGAGCGAAGTCATTCGGAGAGAGGTGCAGCTCGCGAAGAAAGAGAAGCCCGTGGTGATCTCCATGTCGGACGTGGCCGCGTCGGGCGGCTACTGGATTTCGATGTCCGCGAACAAAATTGTGGCGGAGCCGGACACCATCACCGCTTCGATCGGCGTCGTGGTCGGAAAATTAAACGTTTCCGGCCTCTACAACCTGCTCGGACTGAGCACCGACTACGTCGCCACCAGCGAAAACGCCACGCTCTTCTACGATCAGCAGAATTTCACTCCCGCGCAGCGCGAGTCGATCCAGAAGGGCATGCAGGACATCTATTCGAATTTTACGAAGGGCGTCGCCGAAGGCCGCAAGATGACAGTCGAAGCGGTGGACAAGATCGGCAAGGGCCGCGTCTGGACCGGCGCGCAGGGAAAGAATCTCGGACTCGTGGACGAACTCGGCGGCCTCGATCGCGCGATCGCCGTCGCCAGGCAGCTTGCCGGCATTCCAGCGAAGAAGTCTGTGCGCATCGTTCGTTTCCCGGAGGAAAAGACATTCTTCGAACGGTTCTTTTCCAGGGAGCGCCCGCAACTGATTCGCGGCGCCTCCATCGCCGATCAGCTCCGTTTCCTGCGACGCATCTCCGAGCCCATTCAAGTGCGCATCCCGTTCGAGCTCGAGATTCGCTGATGCATCTCTCGTCGGAGGCGCTCGGTTAACCTGTGTCCGCGCTGCCCCCGCTGACAAGCTCGCGCGACTTCGTTATACTGACCTGCATGCGGCGCGGTACCCAAGAGGCCTAAGGGAGAGGTCTGCAAAACCTCCATTCGTGGGTTCGAATCCCACCCGCGCCTCCAACTTCTTCGCTTTAGTTTCTTTCGGTGGCGGTCAATAGATTGCCTCGAGGCGCTGCAACTGCCGCCCACCGCGACAGAACGCTACTGCAGAATCCAATCGCCTTCTTTCTGCACGAATCGGAACGCATACCGTGGGTAAGGCGTGTCGCACCCCTCGGACCTGACTACACGCGCCTTTCCAACGAATTTCGTCCCTCCGCTGACCAGATGCACCTCGTCGTGTGGACCTAAACCGAACTGTTTCTCAGGCGCCCATGCTAGTGACAAAACGAAATCTCAGAGGACTCACGCCGGATTTGGCCTACTCGCATAACTCCTGAGAGTTCGTATTCTCGGCAACTGGCAGCCTCCTATAGGCTGTGCCGTTTTGTACCAACGACCGATCTCGAAACTGGCGAATGGGGAGCTATTGGCGTGTGTGGCGTTACCGATAATCAATAAGCTGCGCGTTTACCATCTGCGGGACGGATCCGAATCCCACCCGCGCCTTACTCGACTCGAATTGCAAGGCGCACGATCTGGACAATCTCTATGTTGTGGATGCAAGCTTCTTCCCGTCGAGCGGCGCGGTGAATCCTGCGCTGACGATCATGGCCAACGCCCTCCGCGTGGGGGACCACCTGCTGCAGCGCATGCAGTAAAAAGGAAGATCGATGAAATTGGACGCGATTGTGATTGGGTCGGGCCAGGCCGGTAATCCACTCTCTCATCGCCTGGCCGATCACGGCTGGAAGGTTGCCCTCGTCGAGCGTGCGAATCTCGGCGGCACTTGCATCAACACCGGCTGCACGCCGACGAAGACCATGGTCGCCTCGGCGCAGGTGGCCCATTACGCGCGCAACGCCGCTCGCTGGGGTGTGCGCGCCGCAAACGTCTCCGTCGACTTGCCCGCGATTCTGGCTCGCAAGAACAAAGTTGTGGAGAGCTTTCGCGCCGGTCAGCAGCGCCAGGTGGACCAGCGCCCGAATCTGCATCTCTATCGTGGCCAGGCCAGGTTTCTGTCGCCGAAGCAAATTCAGGTGGGGAATGACTTGCTCGAAAGCGATCGAATCTTCATCAATACCGGCACTCGTCCCGAAATTCCGCGGATTCCTGGTCTCGACGGTGTGCCCTATCTGACCAACGCCAGCCTCATGGAGCTCCGTGAATTGCCCGAACACCTCATTGCGCTCGGCGGCGGCTACATCGGCCTCGAGTTCGGCCAGATGTTTCGCCGCTTCGGCAGCCGCGTCACGGTGATTCATCGCGGCGACCGTCTCCTTCTGCGCGAGGATTTCGATGTCGCGGAAGAATTAAGAAAAGTGCTCGAATCGGAAGGCCTGATTTTCCATCTCAACGCAAATACCACCAAAGTGGAAAAGCGGGATGGCCAGATCGCGCTTTCGATTGAAACCAAGCAGGGTCCGGTCACCGTAGTGGGCTCGCATCTCCTCGTCGCCACCGGCCGCGGCCCGAACACTGGCGACCTCGGACTCGACAAAGCCGGCGTCGCCACCGACGCGCGCGGCTACGTCAAAGTGAATTCGCGGCTCGAGACCAACGTTCCCGGAATCTGGGCCTTGGGCGACGTCAAGGGTGGTCCCGCGTTCACGCATATCTCCTACAACGACTATCAAATTGTTTTCGGCAACTTGATCGAAGGCAAAAACCTCTCCATCGAGAACCGTTACGTTCCCTACTCGGTGTTCACCGACCCGCAGCTCGGCCGCGTTGGCATGACGGAGTCCGAAGCCCGCGCATCCGGCCGCAAATTGAAAATCGGCGCGTTTCCCATGGCCAGCGTCGCTCGCGCCATCGAGCGCGACGAAACCGCCGGCGTCATGAAAATTTTCGTGGACGCGGAAACCGATTTCATCCTCGGCGCCGCGATTCTCGGCACCGAAGCCGGCGAATTGATTCAGATCCTGGGCGCGATGATGCTTGCGGGCGCTCCCTATACGGTGCTCAAAGGTGCGGTGTTTATCCACCCGACTCTCGCCGAGGGCTTTTTCGGCTTGATGGAATCCGTCAAGCCTGTGGAATCGGCTGCCTCGAGCACCGCCTGAC
>JBGQEW010000128.1:0-6356 GCA_041496565.1 Terriglobia bacterium
ATCTTCAGTACCGCAGGGTGGCCGCTACGGGCGAGCGCGAACGGAGTGTTGCGTTCCCAGAAGGCACGATCAGGCGGCGTGCCAAAGGCCTCGCCGAGAATTCCCAAGAGAGCCGATTGCCTCGGATTGGCGAATTTCACGTCCGGCAGCTTTTCGAGCAGCGCAGCGCTGTGCACGCTGACGGCCCCGAACAATTGAGGATATCGGAGGGCGAACCGCAGCGCGCCGTAGCCGCCCATGGAAACGCCGGCGATGCCGCGGGAGCGGCCCGCCTGGGTGCGAAAACGGCGCTCGATGCCCGGCAAGAATTCCCGAATGAAGAAATCTTCGTAACGCTGGCGGCCATCGCGCGAGTTGATGTAGAAGCTGCGATCTCCATCGGGCGTGACGATAAGAAACTCGCCGAGTTGGCGCTGTTCCCAGAGGTCTTCGATGAGCTGCCAGCCGCCGGAGCGCACGAACGTCTGTTCGCTGTCGCCGAGGCCGTGAAGAAAATAGAGGACGGGAAAGCGGCGTGTCGGTTGGGCATCATAACTGGGTGGCAAGAGCACGCAATAGCGAACAGCGCCGCCCAGGATGCGGCTCGACATCGAAAGGCAGTCGACGCGGCCGGCAGCGCGCGCGGGCGGCGCCAGAGCGATGCCGAGAACAAGAAGCATTGCCGCCAGGACGGGGCGGGCACCGCTACTCATACCGAAGCGCCTCAACGGGATTGAGACGCGCGGCTCGCGACGCAGGATAGAGTCCGGCAACGAGGCTTACCACAACAGCGATTATGATGGCTCCGAGAATCAACCACCACGGCACCGATGTGACTTCAATTCCGGGAAGCTCCTGCCGGCGCAGATAAATGTTGGTGCCCCATGTGATCAAGCGGCCGATGAACCAGCCGATGGATACTCCGAAGATTCCACCGAGCAAACCCATGGCGCCAGCCTCGGCGAAAAAGAGTTTTCGGATGTCGGCATCGGCGGCGCCAAGAGCCTTGAGCACCCCGATTTCGCGGCGCCGCTCGAGGATCGCCATCACCAGCGTGTTGATGATCCCCAGCGAAGCCACCGTCAGCGCCAAACTGCCAAAGATTCCGAGAAAAAGATCGAAGACTGCGAAGATAATCCGGAGATTGCGCGTGGCGTCAAGCAGCGAGAACGCACCGAAGCCCATCTGCTTGATCGCATCTTCCACAGCCTGCACCTGTCGCGGGCTCTTGACTCGAACGGTCAAGCTCAGATAAGTAGGCTTCCCGGCGGCGCCGCGCAAGACGTCGCGCAAATCGTTCGCTTGAGCGATCCTCAGCGCCTCCGCCACTTTGAGCGGGATGAGCAAGCGCCCGCGGCCGAATCCGCCGAATCCGGTGGCAGGCTCCGTCTCCACAATCCCTACGATTCGCAATATCTTTTCGCGAGGCACAATCGAGAATCCCCCCTTGGCAGAATCGGCCGCGGCTTTCTTCCGAACCGGATCGCTCGCGCTTGAATCCGCGGCGAGCGCTTGCCTTTCGGCATAGCGAAGCACGAGCTCTTTCCCGAGCAAGGTGTCGGGCTGGCCGGATAATTCCTTGGCGAACTCGATCTGCAGGATGGCTTCCTCGGCCGTGGGGCCCGAAAAGAAATTTCCTTTCATGCCGTCATAGGCGCCGCCCGAGCGCGCCGAATCGGGCACACCCGCGACGATCGTCATGTAAGGATTCCCCGCGTAGCGGGCTTCCGTTGGGAAGCGAATTTCCGGGTAGACCTCGTCAACATTTGGGAGATTAGCGATTTTTTGGCGAGCGTCCTCATCGAGCGGCTGGGATTCTTGCGGCGTGCCGGGTTTTTGACGATCAGGGCGCCCAAAGCCCCGCATGTTCATTCGCGGGGCGACGAAAACGGCGTCGAACAAGCCGGAACGCGAAAGGCGCTTGGTCGCGAGCGCCTGCAAGCCGATTCCGACGGAAAGGATCGCTACCAACGAGGCAACGCCGACCGCGACCCCGAGAGTCGTCAGGGAGTTGCGCAGCAGCGCCTCGCGCAGATTGCGGACGGCAAGCTCAGTCAGGTCGCGGGCCTTCATTCTCTTCCCCCGGCGCTGACCAGTTTGCCGTCGGCTACGAAGGCAGTTCGGTGCGCGAATCGATCAGCCAGGGGACGCTCGTGCGTGACCATCACAATCGTCATCCCCAGCGATTCATTGATTTCGCGCAGCAAGAGCAGGATTTGTTCCCCGGTGGCGCTGTCGAGATTGCCGGTGGGCTCATCCGCGAGGAGGATCGCCGGCCGGTTCACGAGTGCGCGGGCCAGGGCCGCTCTCTGCTGCTCGCCGCCGGAGAGCTCACTGGGGCGATGTGTCAGCCGTGCGCTCAGGCGCACGCGCTCGAGCGATTCATTGACGCGCGCCCCGCGTTCGCCACGAGGCACCTCCGCCAAGCGCAGCGGCAGCTCGACATTTTCTTCCAACGTCATCCGGGGGAGCAAGTTGAAGGATTGAAAGACCATGCCAATGGTCTTGCTACGATGTTGCGCCAGTTCCTTTGAGTTCATCTCCGCCAAGTCCCGGCCATGAGCGAAGATTGCGCCGGACGTGGGTCGGTCGAGACCCGCTATCAGATTCAGCAGCGTTGACTTCCCCGAGCCCGAGCTTCCCAGCAGCGCGAGGAATTCTCCCGCGCGGATGGAGAGCGAGACGTCGTCCACGGCTCGAATCAGTGCATCACCCATCTGATAATGCCGCGAGACCCGCTCAACCTGGATGGCAACACCGTCATGCGGTGGATTCATTGCACCCTCGATGTTACTACGTACGCGACGGCCTCCAGGTTGCCAATTCCTGTTGGAATCCTTGCGCCCGAATTGCAAATGGCTTGCTGTGGGTGGGCATCTCGCTCTAGACTCCGCCTCACCCAATAGGCACACCTGCTCGCTTAGGAGGATTTCCATGACAAAGTCTCTTGCACTCGGGGCTATTCTCGGCGGTCTGACGGCTTTCATCTGGAGCTTCATTTCATGGGATGTTTTGCCCTGGCACGAACGGACCCTCCAATCCTTTCAGGATGAAGATGCGGTCGGCCGAGTCATCATGGAACACACGGCGAGTTCAGGTGTCTACCTGTACCCCGCTGGCCCTACGGAAGAAGGCATGACCAAGGAGCAGAAAAAAGCGGCCGAAGCCGCGAGCATGGAAAAGATGACGAAGGGCCCGGTAGTGTTTGCCACCATCCGCCGCGAGGGCTTCAAATCCTACGCGCGAGGCATCGTCATCCAATTCCTGACCCAGGTGCTCGCTGCCTTTCTTCTGACGTGGCTCGTACTGAAGACAGGCGGGTCGAGCTACGGCGGGCGCGTGGTGTTCCTGACGGTCGTGGGTTTGGCCGCCGGCGTGATTGTAGAGCTGCCAAACTGGAACTGGTGGGGCTTTTCGAACAATTACACAGCAGTGGCCATAACCGACTGCGCGCTAACCTGGCTGATCGCCGGTCTGGTCATCGCGAAGGTCGCGAAACCGCAGACGGCTTGAGCGCTTGCACTTGTCAATGACTTGAATCGCGTCGAGATGGGCTAGAGGGTCCGGCCGGAGCCGAGTGGAGGCATGGAATCCGGCCGCGATCTTTTCGGCGGCTCCTCCAAATGTTCCAGGGCTTCGCGGAGCTTGCCGGCGAGGGCGTGCAGAGTGAACGGCTTTTGCAGCAGCACCGTGTCCGCCGCCAAAATGCCGTGGTGAATGATAGCTTGATCGGTGTAGCCGGACATGTAAAGAATCTTGATGCCCGGACGAAGCTTCTCCATCCGGTCGGCCAAATCGCGTCCGCTCATTCCCGGCATCACCACGTCGGTCAGCAGCAGATGGATCTTGCCCGAATGTTTCGACGCGACATCGAGCGCCGCCTCGCCATCTTCAGCTTGTAAAACCGTATAACCATTCAGTTCGAGATGCTCGCGCGCGAGCTCGCGAACCCCGCGCTCGTCCTCGACAAGGAGGATGGTTTCCGAGCCACGGCGCGGACGCCCGCCAGCCGCGCTGCGATCCGGCGCCGCCGCCAGCGCCTGCGCGCGGGGGAGATAGACCTTGAATGTTGTGCCCTGGCCCGGCTCGCTGTAGACCCAAACGTAGCCGCCGCTCTGCTTCACAATCCCGTAGACTGTCGCAAGTCCCAGCCCAGTGCCCTTGCCTTTATCTTTCGTGGTGAAGAACGGCTCAAAGACGTGCGCCTGCGTCTCCGCGTCCATTCCGGTGCCCGTGTCGGTGACGGCGAGCATGACGTACGGCCCGGGCGTGACGATGGGGTGCTGGCGGGCATAAGCGTTGTCCAGCTCGACGTTCGCCGTTTCGATCGTGAGCTTGCCGCCGCGAGGCATGGCATCGCGCGCATTGACCGCCAGATTCAGGATCACCTGCTCGAGCTGGCTCCGGTCGGCCTTGACCGACCAGACCTCGTGCTGCGTGACGGTTGCGAGATCAATGTCTTCGCCGATCAGCCGCCGCAACATTTTTTCCATGTCCGTGACGACGAGCTGGAGATCGAGAACCTTGGGCGCGAGCAACTGCTTCCGGCTGAATGCCAGCAACTGGCGCGTGAGCCCGGCGGCGCGGTCGCTGGCTTCGTGAATTTGTTCGGCGTTGCGGCGCATCGAATCGCTCGGGGCCAGGCCATCGAGCAAAAGTTCCGTGTAGCCCTGGATCACCATGAGCAGGTTGTTGAAGTCGTGCGCGATCCCGCCGGCCAAGCGTCCCACCGCTTCCATCTTTTGAGCCTGGCGCAATTGCGCTTCGAGTTGCTTGCGCTCGGTCACGTCGAGCGCCATGCAGATGGCGCCGAGCACGTGGCCGTCCGCTCCGCGAAGCGGCTCCGCGTGGCATGCATAGGAGCCACCGGCCCACTCGCTGTGGAACGTGACGGCCTCGCCGGCAATCGCCTGGCGGTGCGCGGCGATTGGCGGATATTCCGGGTCGGCCGTCTGGAAATATTCGTGGAGCGAAAGGCCGACGACCTGGTTGGGCTTCAGTCCCAAGCGAGCCAGGCCGGCGCCCAGCGAAGATGTGAATTTCAACTCGGCATCAACGGTCCACAAGACGGCGGGCAGTTGCTCGACCAGAACTCGGAGGCGCGCCTCGCTTTCGCGCAAGGCCGTCTCCGCGCGCTTGCGTTCGATCGCGATCGCGATCTGGCCGCCGACCGAGGCCAGGAACTCCAAATCGCGCTTCGTGTAGGCGCGCTCGTCCTCGTAATGCTGGAGGACGAGAACGCCAATGGTGGCCGCAGGCGTTCGCAGCGGAACGCCGAGCCACGAAGGCGAGGGTGTGCCGACCAGCTCGACCTCGCCCTGCGCCGCCAATTTGTCGAATCGTGACTGCGGGATCAGCATGGCGCGGCCGGTGCGGAAGACGTAGGCGGTGCAGCTCCGCCCCACCTTTTGCGGCGCCGGGACCGTATCGTACCGGTCGACGAAGAAGGGGAATTCAAACATCTCCGATTTCGGATCGTGGAGTGCGACGAAACAGTTCTCCGCGTAGAGAACTTTCAACAAAGATTGGTGAATCAGGCGGAGAAGCTCGTCCATGTTGTCGGTGACGTTGACGCCATGGATGATTTCAAACGTGACCTGCCGCTCGGCTTCGGCTCGCTTGCGCTCGGTGATCTCCTCGACCGTGCCCTCGTAGTACAGCATCGTGCCGGATGGATCGCGGACGGCCCGGGCGTTTTCGGAGAGCCAGATTTTCGCGCCATCCCTGCGGAACACCTGGTATTCGAATTTCTCAACGGCACCGTGCTTCTCCATCAGGCACTTGAATTCTTCACGGCGCGACGGGTCCACATACACCTGACGGCCGATGTCACGGACGCTCGCGGTGAGATCCTCGGGAGAATCGTATCCGTACATCCGCGCCAGCGCGGGATTCAGGCTGACGTAGCCGCCATCGGGCGTGGTTTGGAAAATACCTTCAACGGCGTTTTCGAAAATACTGCGGAAGCGCGCTTCCGCCTGCCGGCGTGCATCTTCCGCCTGTACGCGCTCGGTGACGTCCTCATAGATTCCGAAACCACCGAGCATCTGCCCGTTGACGATGAGAGGCACGCCTAGAACCGTGACGTCCACGAGGGACCCGTCTTTCCGCCTGCGCCGCGTAGTCGCCCGAACGTTTTGTCCGGCGAAGGCGCTCTGGGAAAGTTGTGAGGCTTCGGCGGCAAGTTCCGCGGGGGCGACAAGACTATCAATGTTGGCGCCGAGCATCTCTTCCTGACGATACTGGAAGAGACGCTCAAACGCGGGATTGCACAGACGCACGCGATAATCGGAGTCGAGCACGACGATGGCGAGAGGATTGTTGTCCACCAGCGCGTGGAAATAAGCTGTGCGCTTTTCAACCTCTTCTTCGACGCG
>JBGQEW010000129.1:0-6339 GCA_041496565.1 Terriglobia bacterium
CGCCCGACCAGCTCGACAAAATCTTTCTCTTCGCGGCCACGCTGGAACAGGGCGTGGGCGAGCGCGGCGTTTATTCCGCGCAGCAAGGCGCCGACTTCCCGTTTTATTTCCGCCGCATCGGAAAGTCGATTCAGATGGTGATGAAGAACACAAATTTCACGGCCGAGAAAGGCACGCCGCAGGAACGCTTCATGGCGAAGTCGTTTCCCGACTCGATTCTCGGCTCGGCCAAAATTGTTTCGAAGCCGCAGCCGGAGCGCAAGAGCATCCTGATTGATCTCGCCGAACTCTTCGTCACCGATATGCCGGGCTTTGCACCCGGACTCAACCAGGTCTACCAGCCAACGGTGTATCACTTCGACAAAGGCAACAGCTTCCTCGGCGCAATCAAGGCTTTCCCTGAAAACGTGCTGGTGGACGTGACGCTGCACTTCGCGACAGACAATCCGAAGGCGTTTTCGATTACGCTGCCCGACGCGCGCAGCATCCCGCTCCTGGTGAAGTACGAGATCGCGTCCCTGCCCGAGACCGGCTACCAGCCGCGCGCGGCCGATGACCGCGTTGGCTATTTCATGACCGTGCAGCAGGATTTCACTTCCGACCATCCGGCCTCGCCTTACCTGCGCAACGTCACGCGCTGGCAGCTCGAGAAGGCCAATCCTTCGGCGGCGCTTTCACAACCCAAACAGCCCATCGTCTTCTGGCTGGAAAACGACATTCCGGTGGAATATCGCGAAGCCCTGACCGAAGGCATTTTGCTATGGAATAAGGCGTTTGAGAAAGCCGGCATCAAGGACGCCATGGTGGTGAAGCAGATGCCGGACAACGCCGACTGGGACCCGGCCGACACGCGCTACAACGTGATTCGCTGGTTCGCCGGCGTGGACGCGACGTTCGCCATCGGCCCTTCGCGGTCCAATCCGTTCACCGGGCAAATCTATGACGCGAACATCGGCGTCAGCGAAGGAATCCTCCGCGCGGTACGCAAGTCAGGACAGGAATTTTTCGAGCCCGTCTTGCCGGAGGGCGAATCCGCTCCGGCGTTCTTGCCGACCGCCTGGCGCAATTTCCGCCGCTTCGAGTGCGAATACGGCGCCGGACTCGCGCATCAGGCCGCATTTGCGGTCGCGCTGCTCGAAGCCCGCGGCGAGATGACGCCGGAAGTCGAGCAGAGATTGATGCACGAATACGTGAAGGAATTGATCGCGCACGAAGTGGGCCACACGCTTGGGCTGCGGCACAATTTCCGCGCGAGCACGCTGCTGAAGCCGGACGAGCTCAACAACCTCGCGAAGACCGATGAAGAAGGGCAAACCGCTTCGGTGATGGACTACAACCCCATCGTGGTCGCGTCGAAAGGCCAGAAGCAGGGCCACTTCCTCACACCCACCCTCGGCCCCTATGATTATTGGGCGATCGAGTATGGATACACGGCGACTGCGGGCGATGGGAAGGCCGAACTCGCCAAGATCGCTTCACGAGTGGCCGATCCGGCGGTGCCCTATTCCACCGACGAGGACGCGCTTGGCACCGTGTCGGCGACCTCGGTGGACCCGCTCGCGAACCAGTTCGACCAATCCGATGATCCGCTCGCGTATTTCCGGCAGCGGCTCGGGATCGTCGAGGAACTGTGGTCGAACGAGGAAGCGAAGCTGGCCAAGCCGGGCGACGGTTATCAGGTTTTGCGCCGCGCCCTCAACCGCGGGATGAATGAATACACGTACGGACTGGTCGTCACGTCCAAGTATGTCGGCGGGATCTACACCCACCGCGATCATGTCGGCGACCCGAATGGACGGCTGCCGTACGTGGTCGTGCCCGCTGCGAAGCAGCGCGAGGCGCTCGAATTTCTACGCACCCACGCGTTTTCGGAGAAGGCGTTTCCCATTCCCGCGGGATTGCTGAACAAGGCGGCGATCGAGCGATTGCAGGGGCTGGACTTCCTCTCGTACTTTACGGTGCAACGCCTGGATTATCCGTGGAACGAAAACGTGCTGAGCTCCCAGCGGCTGGTTTTGAACCGGCTGTATCATCCGATCACGCTGGGACGAATCGTGGACAACGAACTGCTCTTCGCGCCGAAAGAAAAGCCGTTCACGCTGGCCGACGAATTCGCCGGGCTCGATTCCGCCATTTGGTCGGAGCTCGATCAGCCCGCACCGAAGATTTCGGGCATGCGGCGCAATCTGCAGCGCGAGCAACTGCGCCATCTCGTTCGCCTGGTGCTTCGTCCGCCGGCACCGATTTCGGCGGGGCCTTCGCAGTCGCCGTTCGCGCTGCCTCCGCCGCCTCCGCCGCCGGACGACGCGACCACACTTGCGCGCGCCAGCCTGGTGAAGCTGCAGGGGAAAATCAAGAAAGCCCTCGCCGCCGGAACGGTGGCGGACGTGACGACGCGGGCGCATCTCGAGCAGACGCAAGCGGTGATTGCATCGACCCTGCAAGCGCAGACGGCAAAACCGCCGGAGTAAATGGGATCGCGAAGCGCGAGAGTTGAAACGCGGTATTTGAAAATCGGCCCAAAACAAAAAGGGCCCGGTGGAATTCCATCGGGCCCTTTTTCCATTCAACTGCAAAAGTTCTGATGAACAAAGCCCCGCCTTTCAAGAGGCGGGCTAGAGAGCAGCAACGAGCCCAGAGGCTCCTGCCTCGGGGAGGATTAGAATCCTCTGGCGGGAGCGTGGGGCTCACTTCGATCGTGCGCGCGCCGGCTTAATGCACCGGGGAGGCGCCGGGGCGTTCGCCGCCGGGCCCGCCCGGCACCGGCCGCACCGCAGGCTTGATCTTGCCGAGCGCAATTTCAAGCGCCTGATCGGCCGTGCGCACGAAATGGATCTGAAGTCCCTCCAGCATGTGCGGCTGCAGACCTTCCTTCACGTCCGGTTCGTTTTCCGAAGGCAGAATGATTTCGCGAATTCCCGCCCTCTTCGCGCCGAGCACTTTCTCTTTGATTCCACCCACAGGCAACACCACGCCGGACAGTGAAATCTCGCCGGTCATCGCCACTCGCGGACGGATCGGCCGCTCGGTGAGCAGGCTGACCAGGGCGGTCACCATCGCGACGCCCGCGGACGGGCCATCTTTCGGGATGGCGCCCGAGGGCACGTGGATGTGGACATCCTGCTTGCGGAAGAAATCCGGGTCGATGCCGTAACGTTCGGCATTGGCTCGTACCCAAGTGAGCGCGGCGCGCATGGACTCCTGCATCACCTCTCCCAGGTGCCCCGTCATCGTCAGTTGCTTGCCTCCGCGCATCCGGCTCGCCTCGATGAACAGAATGTCGCCGCCCGCCGGCGTCCAGGCCAGGCCCACTGCCACGCCAGGCTGGCTCACGCGTTCTTCGACTTCTTTTTCCACGTGGAACTTCGGGATGCCGAGGACTTCATGGACCACGTCGGGCGTCACCACCTGCTTTTCGGTGTGTCCCTCCGCGACGCGGCGCGCTCGCTTGCGGATGAGCGTGGCAATTTCGCGCTCCAGGCTTCGCACGCCCGCCTCGCGAGTGTAGCCGTGAACCAATTCGCGGAGAGATTCATCCGTGAACTCGATCTGCTCGTCAAGCTTGAGGCCATGCTCGGATGCCTGGCGAGGGATCAGGAAGCGCTTCGCGATGTGGATCTTTTCTTCTTCCGTGTAGCCAAGCAGTTCGAGGATCTCCATGCGGTCCCGCAGCGGCTCCGGGATCGGATCCATCCAGTTGGCCGTGGCGATGAAAATGACCTTCGAGAGATCGAAGGGCACGTCCAAGTAATGATCGCGAAACGTGGAGTTCTGCTCCGGATCGAGCACCTCCATCAGCGCTGCTGAGGGATCGCCGCGGAAGTCGCGCCCGAGCTTGTCCACTTCGTCGAGCATGAAGACGGGGTCTTTCGTCTCCGCGCGGCGGATGCCCTGGATAATTTGTCCCGGCAGTGCGCCAATGTAGGTGCGGCGATGGCCGCGAATTTCCGCCTCGTCGTGCATGCCGCCGAGCGAGATGCGCACGAACTTGCGCCCCATGGCCCGCGCAATGGACTTGCCGAGCGAAGTTTTACCCACGCCTGGAGGCCCAAGGAAGCACAGGATTGGCCCCTTCATTCCCGGCTGGAGCTTCTTCACCGCCAGGTAATCGAGGATGCGCTGCTTCACCTTCTCGAGGTCGTAGTGATCCTCGTTCAGGATCTCCTGCGCCTTCGTGAGATCAATGTCTTCCGTGCCGGAAGACATGACCCACGGCAGCGACGTCATCCACTCGAGGTAGGTCCGCGAGACCATGTACTCCGCCGAAGCCGGCGTCATCCGCGAGAGCCGCTTCAACTCCCGCTCGCATTCCTTCTTCGCTTCCGCGGACATTCCCGAGCTTTCCACTTTCGCGCGCAGCTCTTCGACGTCCGCCTGAGTGTCGTCCGAGTCGCCCAGCTCTTTCTGAATGGCTTTCATCTGCTCGCGCAGCAGGAATTCGCGCTGATTCTGGGACACCTGCTCCTGCACCTGCTCCTGAATCTTGCTCCGCAGGTCGAGTACTTCGCGCTCTTTGGACAGCTCGCGAATCAAGGTCTCCAGCCGCCGGCGCACGTTGAAGGTTTCCAGGAGTTCCTGCCGGAGCAGTGTCGTCAGCGAAGGAAGCGTTCCCGCGACGAAGTCCGTCAGCCGTCCCGGCGAGTCAATGCCCAACGCGACGCCCTGCAAATCATCGGAGAGTTGCGGCGAACGCGCCACGACATCGCGGAACAATTCCTGGACATTGCGCTGCAGCGCCGTCAACTCCGCATCCGGTTCGCTACCGAGGTCCGGCTGGGGTTCGACCAGCGCGCGGATGAAAGGTTTGAAGCCCAGAATTTCAACCACGCGGATGCGCTCGACTCCCTCGAGGAACACGACCACGTTTCCATTGGGCATCTTCACCATCTTGTGCAGCTTCGCGACCGTGCCCACATTGTGGAGGTCGCTGCCCCCCGGATCCTCCACACGCGCGTCGAGCTGCGCGACCACACCCAGCAGCTTCTCATCCCCCTGCAGCGAATCGAGCAGCGCGAGCGAGCTGTCCCGACCGACCGTTAGCGGCAGAACTGCGCCGGGGAACAGGACTGTCTCGCGGACGGGAAGGATGGCGAGTTCCTTTGGAATCAACTTGGCTTTGTCTGACATTCTGAATACCCCCTTGGCCACCTTCAGCTAAGCAAATCAGACTCCACAGAGTATAGATGCGGTTGAGGGAAGAATGGGTTCCGTCTGTTAAAGAGTTGCTATCAGCATTTATTAGTGTATTACACTAAGACTATTTGTAAATTCCCGTAGAATGTTGATATAGAAAGGCTTAATATTAATTTGTGACGTATTCTTTTTAGCTTCTGGCTGCGCTTCAGGGGAGCGCTTCCTAACGTTTCTTGGAAGCTTGGCTGAAAGTTGCGCGGACCAGAGCCGCGGCCTCTTCGTGATTCCTAATACGGCCCTCGAGCTGGGCGTCTTCGACCATTTGGAGAATTTCCTTGAAGAGCGGGCCGGGAGAGAATCCCATTTGAATCAGGTCCTCCCCACTGAGCAAGCGAGGCGGGCGGACTTCCTCGGGCGGAGTTTCGGCGATGAACCGTTGGACGAATTCATAGCTGTCCAGAATACGGTGGCTCGAGAGACAATCCAGCCGGTGGAGTTCGAGGTGTTCCTCAAACCGTTCGAGCCGCACAAACCGCTTCAGAGTCGAAGCACGCATCTGCGGAACGTCTTTAAACCGAAGATGGTTGGCCACCAGGGCCATCACCTGGCCAGTATCTTCGTTGGAGAATCGAAACCGGCGGAATATCTCTTCGGCCATCCGCGTACCCACTTCCACGTGATAGTCGAAGCGGATTCGATCCTCAGGACTCTTGGGCGGAGTAAACGTCGGCGGCTTACCGACATCGTGGAGGAGGACTCCCCATGCCAGAGTGGGCGAAGCACCCGCAGGAAGTTTTTCGAGCATGAGAAGGGTGTGAATCCATACGTCGCCCTCGGGATGAAACTGCGGAGGCTGATCCACTCCCTTCATGTTGGCGATTTCGGGCAGCAGCGCCGGCAAGAGGCGAGTTTCGTCGAGCAATTCAAAGCCGCGGCGCGCCGCGCCTTCCGTCAGCAGCTTCGTCAACTCGTCGCGGAGCCGCTCGGCGGAAACCACTTTCACCTCTGCGGCCAAATTCACGATTGCGGCCCGAGTTGTCGGCTCGATGGCGTAGCCGAAACGTGCGGCGAAGCGCACGGCGCGAATCATGCGGAGCTTGTCTTCGCGGAAACGCGCTTCCGCGTCACCGATGGCGCGAATCACGCCCGCGCGCAAATCCTCTCGTCCGCCAACGTAGTCGAAAACCTTGCCGGTGGCGGGCTCGA
>JBGQEW010000130.1:0-6114 GCA_041496565.1 Terriglobia bacterium
CGAAACGGTGCAGATTTTCGGCGGCTACGGCTTCATCAAGGATTATCCCGCTGAAAAATTCTATCGCGACGTAAAGCTGTGCACGATCGGTGAAGGCACTAGCGAAATCCAGCGGTTAGTCATCGCCCGGCAACTCTTGGGAAAGAAATAGCGTTCGGCCGTAACCGGCAGGGGGCTGGCGGAACGGCGGCGGATCCCAAGTCTCGGGCGGCAGCGAAAAACGAGACTCTTCGTAGGTCCGGTGCACGGGCCTCATCATTTCCCGTTTCCATTTCCCCATTTGTGGTTTCTAATACTCATCCGTGATGCTCTCTGTTCATCTGCGGCCCGGATGGCTGTGAAGACGGCTGCGTCGGTCGACAATTGGGCCGCGCAAATTCGCGCCGGCGACGTCCGCGCAATTTCGCGCGCGCTGACAGCGATCGAAAATCGTTCGCCGGACGCCGAAGAAATTCTCCGCCAATTGTTTCCGTTTACCGGCAAAGCTTATCGCGTCGGCATCACCGGCGCCCCTGGAACGGGGAAGAGCACGCTGGTGGATCGCCTCGCCGCTCACTACCGCGGTGAAAAACGGCCGGTTGGAATCATTGCAGTGGACCCGTCGAGCCCGTTCACCGGCGGCGCGATTCTGGGCGACCGCATCCGCATGCAAGGTCACGCCACCGATGCGGGCATCTACATTCGCTCGATGGCCACCCGCGGCTTCCTCGGCGGACTCGCTCAGGCCACCGCCGACGCGGCGCTGTTGCTTGACGCCGCTGGCAAGGAATACGTTCTCGTCGAAACCGTCGGCGTCGGTCAGGGCGAAATTGAAATCGTTCGCCTCGCCGATTGCACTCTCGTGGTTCTGGTGCCGGGCATGGGCGACGACGTGCAAAGCCTCAAGGCCGGCCTGATGGAGATCGGCGACATCTTCGTTTTGAACAAAGCTGACCGGGAAGGTGCTGGCCGGTTCGAGCAGCAACTGCGCGCAATCCTGCAGCTCGTTCCGGAGCGCAGCGGTTGGAAACCCCCGGTCGTGCGCACCATCGCAACCGAGAACAAAGGCATCGACGAGCTGGCCGGCCAAATCGAAAGTTTTCGGCAGCACTTCGCTTCCGCCGATGGCCGCGCGATGAAGGAAGTGGCGCGCTGGAAGCAGCGGCTCCTGCAATTGATCGGGGCGCGTTTGATGGAGCACGTAGTCGGGGAGCGCGTGGGTGAAGCCGCGCTCGATCGGCTCGCGGAGGAAGTTGCCGCGCGCAAGAAGGACCCCTACGCCGCCGTGAACGAGATTCTGGCGCGCGCAGGCCTTCCGAGGAACGCATGAAGCTTGGCGACCTCGAGTTCCACGTCCTCAGCGACGGCGGCTTTCGGCTCGATGGCGGCGCGATGTTCGGCGTCATTCCGCGCCCGATGTGGGAGAAGAAATTCGCGCCCGACGAGCGTAATCGCATTCGCCTGGCGATGAATTGCTTGCTCATTTGGTCGGCGGGGAAGTGGATTCTGGTCGAAACCGGCGCCGGCGATAAATGGGATGCAAAACGGCGTGATATTTTCGGCTTCGAAGGTCCGCAGCACTTGCCGGAACAGTTGCAAACGCGAGGCGTGCGCCCGGAACAAATCGATCTCGTCATCAATACGCACCTGCACTTCGATCATTGCGGCTGGAACACGCGCTTAGTGGATGGTAAGCCGATGCCCATGTTTCCGAACGCGCGTTACGTCGTGCAGCGCGGCGAGTTGGAGCACGCCAAGCTGCCAACCGAGCGGGACCGCGCGAGTTATTTGAGCGACAATTTTGCGCCTGTCGAGGCGGCCAGAAAGTGGTGGCTGCTCGACGGCGACTGCGAAGTGGCGCCCGGCGTCGAACTCGTATGCGCGCCCGGCCACACTCGCGACATGCAGTGCGTGCGCCTGTCAGGCGGTGGCAGGACTGCGTTCTTTTTCTCGGATCTCGTGCCGACGACGGCGCATTTGCCGTTTCCCTGGATCATGGCTTTCGATCTGTACCCGATGACGACGCTCGAGAACAAGAAGAAGTGGATTCCCCAGGTAGCGCGTGGCGGATGGCTGGCGTTGTTCGCGCATGACCCTGTGGTGCGCGCAGCCTATTTGCGCGAGCGCGACGGCCGCTATGAAGCGGAACCAGTCGAGGTGGATTGAATATGGCACGAGCGAGGAAGAGCGGAGTTCGTTTGAACCACGAAGGCGCGGTCAAGGTCGGGATCATCGGCGGCAGCGGGCTTTATTCCATGGCCGGACTCGAACATCCGGCCGAAGTGAAGTTGCGCACGCCGTTTGGTGATCCCTCGGACGCCTTTGTGGTTGGCATGCTTGAGGGGCGGCGCGTGGCATTTCTCGCGCGTCACGGCCGCGGACATCGCCTGTTGCCGGGTGAGATCAACTACCGCGCAAACATCTACGCGATGAAGCTGCTTGGCGTAGAACGCATTATCGCCGTCGGCGCCGTCGGCTCGCTGCGCGAAAGCTTGCACCCGCTCGACTTCTTGATCCCCGACCAATTCTTCGACCGCACCCGCGGACGCGTGGCCACGTTTTTCGGCGACGGCCTCGTGGGCCACGTCGGGTTCGATCATCCGATGTGCGAGCAGCTTTCCGAAGGCCTCGCCGCTGCGTGCGAACGCGTCGGCGTGACGGTGCACCGCGGCGGCACCTACGTTTGCATGGAAGGCCCGCAATTCTCGACCCTCGCCGAATCGCACGTATATCGCCAGATGCGCTTCGACATCATCGGCATGACGAACCTCACCGAAGCGAAGCTCGCGCGGGAAGCCGAAATCTGCTTTTCAACTGTGGCCATGATCACGGATTACGATTGCTGGCATCCCGAGCACGCCTCGGTTACCCTCGCCGAGGTCATGGCCAACTTGAGCCGCAACTCCGAAAACGTGCAGAAAGTGATTCGCGAAGCCGTCCGCGCGCTGCCGGAACCCCGCGAGTGCAAATGCGCTTCGGCTCTGGCGCACGCTTTGGTGACGGAGCCCAAGGCGATCCCGCCCGCAACGAAAAAACGTCTGGCGGCCATCATCGGCAAGTATATTTCTTGATTCGGAGAGACTATGTCGCTTCTCGTTGTCGGTTCGGTCGCGTTTGATTCGCTCGAAACGCCGTATGGCAAGGTGGACCGTGCGCTGGGCGGCGCGGCAACGTATTTCTCCCTGGCCGCTAGCTTTTTCACCGACGTTCGCTTGGTGGCCGTGGTCGGCGACGATTTCTCCAAGAAGGACGAGGCGGCGTTTCGCGGGCGCCGCATCGACATAAGCGGCCTCGAGCGCGCTGAGGGCAAGACGTTTTTCTGGGCTGGCCGTTACGGCAAGGATCCCAATGATCGCGTGACGTTGGCGACGGAGCTGAACGTCTTCGCGAAGTTTCAGCCCAGTTTGCCGGAGCCGTACCGCAATTCCCCCTATGTGTTCCTCGCGAACATCGACCCCACCTTGCAGCGTTCCGTGTTGCACCAGATTCGTGTTCAGCCGAAATTGGTTGCGCTCGACACGATGAATTACTGGATCGAGCGCACGCCCGCCGAGCTTCGCGAAACCCTCAAGCACACGCAGATTCTCATGATCAACGATGAAGAAACGCGCCAGCTCGCGGGCGAGCAGAATCTGCTTCACGCTGCCGCGCGCATTTTCAAGATGGGGCCTCGCACGCTCGTCATCAAGCGCGGCGAACACGGCGCGATGATGATTCACAATCGCTTCATGTTTTCCGTTCCGGGATTTCCACTCGAAGAAGTGCACGACCCCACCGGCGCGGGAGATAGTTTTGCCGGGGGCTTCATGGGCTATCTTGCCGGCGCGGGCCGCCTCGACGACAATTCGCTTCGCCGCGCCATGGTCTTTGGTTCGGTGCTCGGCAGCTTCGCCGTGGAGCGCTTCGGAGTCGATCGTCTTCGCAAACTGAAGCGGCGCGAAATAGACGCGCGTGCCCGGCGATTCCTCCAACTGACCTCCTTCCGCCTCTAGCGGGACGCCATCGCATTGCACTTGCGGTCCTCTAGCGACCTGCCGCTTGCGGGATTCCCCCATGAATCAATTGTTATCCAACTGGCGCCGCATCGCTGGACTCGCCGCACGATTTTCCTTATTCTCGGAAGCAGTCGATGCCGAAGCCTGTTAAGCCAACCGCCCTCAGCCCCGGTGCAGCCATTCGCATCGTCGCCCCGGCCAGCCCAGTCGAGGAGGATCGCCTCGGCAGAGGCTGCGACGAACTTGCGCGATTGGGTTTCTCGCCTCGATGGGATCCGCGCGTTCTCGCACGCGACGGTTATTTCGCCGGACCCGTGGGCGAGCGATGGGCAGTCTTTTCCGCGGCGCTGTCGGAGCCGACTTCAAACGCGATCTTATTCGCGCGCGGCGGTTACGGCTCGAATTATCTGCTCGAACACATCGAGCCGCGCCGCCTGAAGGCGCCAAAGATTCTGCTTGGCTATAGCGATGTCACTTCACTGCAAGTTTTCTTGTGGGAGAAGTTGGGCTGGATTTCCCTTTACGGGCCGATGGCGGCCGCCGGACTCGATAACGGCGCGGGAACGCCGGGCGGATATGAACCCGATTCGTTCGGCCGCGCGATCACCGAGTCGCGCAAAGGCTGGTCGCTCGATTTGCAGGGCGAAACAATTTTCCCCGGCCGCGCAGAAGGCCGCATTTTGGGCGGCTGCATGACGATGGTCCAAGCGACGTTAGGCACGCCGTGGGAGCTCGAGACGCGAGGCGCGATTCTCTTGCTCGAAGATCGCGCCATGAAGCCATATCAGGTGGATCGTGTCCTGATGCACTTGAAGCACGCGGGAAAGTTCAAAGGTCTGCGCGGATTGATCTTCGGCGATTTTCCCGATTCCGAGCCGCAGCCCGGCAGCGTTTCCGTGCGCCAGGTGGTCGAACGATTGATCGAGCCGCTCGGCATCCCGGCCGTGTGGGGCGCCCCAGTCGGGCACACGCATCGCGCCATGCTGACGGTCCCGCTCGGCGTGCGCGGCAAATTAGTGGCGCACGGCGCGGGGCGTTTGGAAATCTTGGAGCCGGCGTGCCGCGCCGCCCTATCCACCGCAGCCAGGGGAGGGAAGCCATCGAGGAACGTCTAAAACGAAGTCTGGGCCGCATTCATTTGATCGGCATCGGCGGCGCGGCGATGGCGCCGGTCGCGGGAATGCTGAAGGAGCGCGGCTACGACGTCTGCGGTTCCGACCTCAACGTCTACCCGCCCGCATCCACTTTGCTCGCCTCGCTCGGCATCCCGTGGAAGGAAGGCTTCAGCGAAGAGAATCTGAAGCCCTCGCCCGACTTGGTGGTCGTCGCCAACGTCATTGCGCGCGGAAACCCCGAGCTGGAGTATGTCCTCGACCAGCGCATTCCGTACTGCTCGATGCCGGGCGTAATTGAAGATATCTTTCTTCCGGGCCGCACGCCGATCGTCGTCACCGGCACTCATGGCAAGACCACGACGACGGCCATGCTGGCGTGGATCTTCTTGACCGCGGGCTGGCGGCCGAATTTCCTGGTGGGCGGCGTCGTGCCGGAATTGGGTGACCGCAGCTACGGCCTCGGCACCGGCGAAGAGTTCATCATCGAAGGCGACGAGTATGAAACGGCCTTCTTTGACCGCGCGGCGAAATTCTTCCACTACCATCCGCGTGAGTTGGTCATCACCTCTCTCGAATTCGACCACGCCGATATGTATGAGGACTTGGCCGCGATCGAGATCCAATTCCGCCGCCTGGTGAATTTGGTGCCGCGCAACGGTCGCATCCTAGCGTGGGGAGAAAGTCCGACGGTCATGGGTTGCGTCGACAAAGCATTTTGTCCCGTGGAAACGTTTGGCCTCGCCAGCGGGATGGATTGGTGTGCCGGCGATCTGGAATGGACCGAGGGCGCCACACATTTCCGCGTCGCCTATCGTGGCGGCGAAGTGGCCCGCATCCGGACGCCGCTGGTCGGCCGCCACAACGTGCTGAATGCCCTCGCTGCGATCGCGATATCGTACGGACGCGGCGTCGAATGCGAAGCCATCGAGCAGGCGCTCGCCACCTTCCGCGGCGTACGCAGGCGGATGGAAGTGAAGGGCGAAGCCGGCGGCGTCACCGTCGTCGAAGACTTCGCACACCATCCG
>JBGQEW010000131.1:0-6067 GCA_041496565.1 Terriglobia bacterium
CCTCCAGAGCCAAGTACAAAATGCCGCTGATGGTGATTCCGGGGGAGAGCGTAGTCTATTGCGTGCGCCCGCGAGTCGTGCTGGCGTGGACGGAAAAGAACTTCCCGGACACAGCCACTCGCTGGGAATTCGAGGCGGGTAAGACCTGAAATCGCGTCATCATGCTCAATGCGGGCGCGATCACAGGCGCTTCTGCGGCGCCAAGGAAAGGCTCCGCGCACCCGCCAAGATCGGGAAGCGTTAACTTTCCATCTGGGCTTGCAGGAATTCCCCTGGAAGCGGAACCATTCTCGGACTAGTCGCCGATTGCATGCGGCCCATTTCGACTCGAATCGGATCCTTCGTTTCAGACGATTCGCCGTCCGCTCGAAGCCGCTCGATCCGGATGCCGAGCGTGCGCTCGAGTTGCAATAACTCCGTTCGTTGTTCTCTCATGAAAAGAGTCGAAGCAACCCCGCGGCCGCCCATGCGCCCCGTGCGTCCAACCCGGTGGATGAAGTTTTCCGCCACCTCGGGCAAGTCATAGTTGATGACGTGTGCGATATCCTGCACGTGGATGCCGCGGGAAGCGAGGTCGGTCGCGACCAGGACGCGATATCGACCCTGTTGAAATCCGGCCAGCGCCGCCGTTCGCTGCGATTGCGAGCGGTCGCCATGGATCATGGCTGCATAGATGCCCTCGCGATTCAAATTCTTGGCGATCCGCTCGGCGCCGCGCTTGGTGCGTGAGAAAACCAGACACCGGCCGCTCTCTCTCGTGAGTAAGCGGTGCAGCACTTCCTGCTTGCGGTCGCTCGAAACCTCGAACGCTTGCAGTCGCACATTCTCTGAAGGCTTCAGCGTTGACCCGAACGCGAGGCGCACCGGGTTTCTCAAGTAGTCCTTCACCAGGTGTGCCACCGAGGCTTCCATTGTCGCGGAAAAACACATCGTCTGCCGCTCGTTCGGCAGGACTGCCACAATTCTGCGAATTGCGGGGAGAAATCCCATGTCGAGCATGCGGTCCGCTTCATCTAGGATGAGCACCCGCAGGTCACGAAAATGGATGAGCCGGCGATCAAGAAAATCTTCGAGCCGCCCCGGAGTTGCGACCACCACGCGTGCTCCCTTGCGCAGGTCGTTGAGTTGCTGCCCCTCGGATAAGCCGCCGACCACAAGCGCCGCGGGCGCGAGCTGCTTGCCCCGCAAGGCGTTGTATTGATCCGCCACCTGCATGGCGAGTTCGCGCGTGGGAACCAGCGCCAGCGCGGCGATGCCCGGCGTCTTGTGCTGAAGCAGTCTTTCGATGACCGGGATCAGGAACGCAAGCGTCTTGCCCGTTCCAGTCTGCGCGGTGGCGAGCACATCTTTGCCTTCGAGCGCCCGCGGGATTGCCGCAACTTGAACCGGGGTCGGCGTCGAAAAACCAGCCGACGACAGCCGATCTTTTAGTTCGGTGGAAATTGGTAATTCTGAAAAATTCTGCATTTTGCTTTCTTGCTGGCGCAAGCGATGTCGGCGCGCACACGGGTTTCCGGGCGAGCTCGGCAACTTGCATTGCCAGTCTTATTTTAGATTACGCTGAAAATATACGGAGGAGGCCGAAGGCGGGTATTCTCAGATCAAACACCGAACCAGAGGAACCGCACAACACAACCGTGGTATTAAGCGCAGGGGCAGTATAGCACAACTACGGATAATGTCATCTCGAAAGATCAAGCCTCAAAATCGTTCATTTCCCGACATCTTGCGTGGATTTACTGCTTCCGCTTGAGATACGCGCGCCAGGGCCCCCAATAATATTTCGGCCAGCCCTTTCGCACTCCTGCATGGTCGTATCCGGGTACGTTGACGTGCACCAGGTCCACCTGAGTGCCGCCGCGCACCTTCCGAAACGTAATAACCAGGATCGAGTCGGGGTCCGCGGCCTTCCATGGCCCGCGCCAGGCCTGCACGACCATTCGATTGGGGATCACAACCAGATTTCTGCCCTTCAGTTGGCCGCCGAATGCGGTGAATTTCCCGCTGGCGCGCCGGTCGCTGCGGAATTCTTCTTCGAATCCATGTACATTTCAAACAGCTCGTTCGGCGGCGCGGCGAATCGCATCGATTGCTGGATAGCCCTGGCCACGGATGGCCTCCTTCGCACGGGCGCCAAGTCTAACTCTTGCGCGTGAAGTGGAACACTTCCGTGTGATCCTTGCCCTTTTCGCGGAACGTCCATTTCTGCGTGAAGTGGTCCTTGTCCTGGATCGTGACCACAAGCCCATTCATGTGGCCCGCCGTCGGGCTCGCCAGATTCGTCGCGCGCACATAGACGAACGTGATCGGATTGCCCGCGGCGGTCAGCGGCGCCGTTTGCATTTGCGGCTGATTGCCTGCGTCGCAATAGTGCGTCATGGCCACGCGGTTACCGTCGGCATGATAGAGGGTGACCATCTCGGATTCTTCGGACGGGTGCAGCGTCTCGAGCAGCGCTGAGCCCCCCGAGACAACCTTATACGATGCGAGCACCGTCTTTCCGCTATCGGTGTTGCCGTTCCAGTCGCCGGCCAGAGTCTTCATTTGCTCGAAACTGGCGTTTGCGCTCTTCTGCGCCAAAGCCGAATGCGAGATCAATGCAAATCCCACCAACCAAGCCAAGACCAGCAGTCTCTTCATCGAAGTCATCCTCCTGAAAGTATTGTGCTGAACCCACTCTTCTACAATGTCTCCAGAGAGAAAAATTCGCCAGCCATTGTGCAGTTTGCTTCGATCAGGCCCACGGTTTCAAGCTCGCCTCTCGAGGAAGGCCGCCAGCTTGTCGGCGATTGAGCCCCAGCCGCTCTTGTGGCGCTCGACAGCCTCGATCCGCGGGAATCGTTCGTGCGTCAGAACCAGCTCGCACTGCTTTCCGCGCTCGAACAGTTCCACGGTAACGAGCGTCGGCTGGCGATCGGTGCCCTCGGAAATCCAAGTGAAAGCAAGCTTCGAAGGCCGCTCGATAATCTTGTATTCGCCCGTGTGATCGAAATCCTTGTCCGCGCCTTTCATCAAGATGCGGAATTTTCCTCCCACGCGTGCGTCGATCTCCGCTTCGGCCGATAGAATGGGCCCCGGACACATCCAGGTCCTCATGCTTGCGGCGTCGAGCCAGGCGTCGAAGACTTCTTCGCGCGTCGCGGAGATCAGCTTTCGAATGACGAGGGCATCGGCTCGTACGGGTTCCGGCTTGGGCATCCTCTTCTCCTCATCCTCATTGGAGTCGCTTTCGTTTGGCCTTGAGATGCTGTTCCAGGGCGTCGAGTCGCATCTCCCAGAACTCGCGGTAGTGGTCGAGCCAGGCGTTGGCCTGGCGCAGCGGCGCCGGTTCGAGCCGGCAGCGGTGCGCGCGGCCCATCACTTTCCTGCGCAGCAGTCCCGCGCGCTCGAGCACGCGTAGGTGTTTCGAAATTGCGGGCAGCGACATGTCGAATGGCTCCGCCAGCTCCGTCACCGACGATTCACCCCGCGCCAGCCGCGCCAGGATGGCCCGCCGCGTCGGGTCCGCGAGCGCGGAGAAAACGGAATCGAGCCCGGACGATGAATAGTTAACCATGTGGTTTAATATCACGAACCGGTGTGCGCTTGTCAAGCGGAAAATGCGGGAGCGCTCGCGGCTACAGGTCGGCGAGCAGGTGGCCGAGCTTGTCTTTCTTCGTGCGCAGATACGCGTGGGAGTTGCGGCTGGTCCGCGGCTGGCAGGGAACTCGCTCGACCACGCGGATTCCGGCGCGCTCGAGTTGTTCCACCTTGTCCGGATTGTTCGAGAGCAGCCGCACCCGGCGCACGCCCAGAAGTTTCAGCGCCTCGGCGGAGAAGCGGTAATCGCGCGAGTCAGCGGCAAATCCGAGTTCGCGGTTCGCCTCGACCGTGTCTCTGCCGCGGTCTTGCAGCTCGTACGCCTTCAGCTTGTTCATCAACCCGATGCCGCGGCCTTCCTGCGGCAAATAGAGCAGCAGCCCCGCCGGGGCCTTGGCGATCTTACGCAACGAAAGCTCGAGCTGCGCGCGGCAATCGCAGCGCTCCGATGCCAGCGTATCGCCGGTCAGGCATTGCGAATGGATGCGGACCAGCGGCGCCTTCGCTCCTCGCACGCGGCCGTGCTCGAGCACCACGGCTTCTTCGCCCCGTTGTCGGCCCTCGACGCCGAGAATCGTAAACTTTCCGAAGCCTGTGGGCAGCTTGGCTCGCGCCACGATCCGCGCACGCACGGCTCGCTTGGTTCGCTTCTTCATAAACCAGACAGTATAGCAGCATCGCTCCGCGCCTCGCTTTACATCCTCGGCCGCTTTGGCTAACGTAAGCGCAGCATTCTTGGAATCGAACCCGATGCCGGTGGACGCGCTCAGCTCCGGAAAAGACTTGGTTTTCACGCTCGTGCTGAAGGTTGGCTGGGCGGCTTCGCTCGCCGCCTTGCTGGCGCGCTCCGCGACGTTCCGCAAAGTTCTTTTCACCGAGCAGCGCAACTCGGATTTAAAAGTGCAGCTTCTGCTTTTTCTCACGCCATCGCTCGCGCTCGGCGTCCTCCTCCGCCTCCTCGCCGGTTACAAGTTCGCTGACCTGACGCTCGAAGGCTCGTTCCTGATGGGCCTCATCGGCGGACGCATCGTCGGCTTGCTCGGCGGCTCGCTCATCAGTCTTCCGGCGTTCGGCAATCATGAATGGCTCGCGAGTCCCATGGCCGCGCTTGTCGGCTTGCTCGCTGGCTCGATTCGGCAGGTCATCCCGAACAAAGAGGACGTGTGGCATTTCGGGCCTTTCCTCTTCTTGGGCATTCCGCAGTGGCTGGTGCGGTTGGTGCGCCGCGGCCAGGGCAACTGGGCCATGCTGCCGCTGGCCGCGACCGTCGTGCTCGAGCTCGGCCGCGTGGCTCTGGGGCGCGCCTTGCCGGGCCATCACTGGCTCTTCTTCTTGAATCCACCCGGCTGGCCGCTGTTGCTTCTCGTCGTGCTTTCGAGTGTGATGGCCGTCGCCGTCCCGGTAAAAATTTGGAACAACACGCGCATCGAGATGAACCTCGAGCAGAACCAGCAGCTCCTGCTCAAAGCGCGCATGGACGCGCTCTCGAGCCAGATCAATCCTCACTTCCTCTTCAACACGCTGAATACGGTTTCATCGCTGATTCGCCGCGAGCCGGACATGGCTCGCATCGTCGTCATCAAGCTCTCGAACATTTTGCGGCGGCTCCTGCGCAAGCACGAAACATTCGTGCCGCTGCGCGACGAGCTCGACTTCATCGACGACTATCTCGGCATTGAAGTCGCCCGCTTCGGCGCCGAAAAATTGCAAATTTTCAAGGAGATCGACGAGCAGACGCTCGACGCCTTCGTCCCCAGCATGCTGCTCCAGCCCATCGTCGAAAACGCCATCAAGCACGGCCTGGCGCCGAAGCTCGAAGGCGGCCAAATCTGTCTGCGCACGCGCCGCCGCGATGGGCGGCTGGTGATCGAAGTGGACGACAATGGCCTGGGAATTTCTCAGCAGCGCATGGCGCAGGTCTATCTCGAAGGCATCGGCATTAGCAACGTCCACGAACGCTTGCGCCTGCTCTACGGCGACGATTTCCGCATGGACATCCACAGCCAGGAAGGGCAGGGCACTCAGATCCGCATCGAAATCCCCGAACTCGTCTCCGCCGCCCCTACCGCCCGCTGATTTTCTCGCACGATAAACGGCCTGCTGCTCCCGCTCTTAGTTTTGAGTGTTGTCGGGGCGCCGGCGCGGGTGTCATCCCGAACCCGGTCGCGCTGCCTGTGCGATTTCTGCACCCCGATGTTTTTGATCGGGGCGAACGGGGGTGAGGGATCTGCTTTTCCTGGGCCTAAAATGAAACGGACCTACTGCGTTTACATACTAGCGTGTATCCGGCGCGTGGCCCCGACGGGCGCTCTCGTAGGGGCGCTGCTCTCGTGGTGAGCGTGCCGAACCATGCTGCGCCCGCCCCTGCTCTTGATCTTGTAGGGGCGCTGCTTGCTGCGCCCGCCTCTGCTCTTGATCTTGTAGGGGCGCTGCTTGCTGCGCCCGCCTCTGCTCTTGATCTTGTAGGGGCGCTGCTTGCTGCGCCCGC
>JBGQEW010000132.1:0-6028 GCA_041496565.1 Terriglobia bacterium
AAAAAGCCTTCAAGCGAATCTGACAATACCGAAAATGAAGAAACTGGTGATCGCGATTGACGGGCCGGTAGGCTCGGGGAAGAGCACGGTGGCGCGGCGTGCGGCGCAACTGCTCGGCTACGTCTACGTGGACACGGGCGCAATGTACCGGGCGTTGGCGCTTAAGGCGCTGCGGCGCGACGTGCCGTTCGATGCGACCGAACAGCTCGTGGCGCTCGCGAAGGAGACGCAGATTGATTTGCGCGCGGAGAACGGGCAGCAGCGCGTCCTGCTCGATGGAGCGGACATAACGGAAGCGATCCGTGAGCGCGATGTTTCCGAGGCGGCTTCGAAAGTGGCGGTGATTGCAGGCGTACGCAAGGTACTCGTGGCCGAGCAGCGGCGGGCGGGCGAACGCGGTGGGGTCGTGATGGAGGGACGCGACATTGGCAGCGTCGTCTTCCCGGATGCCGGGTTGAAAATCTATCTCACCGCGTCGGCCGAAGTGCGGGCCCAGCGCCGTTGGCACGAACATCAGCAGAAGGGCGACGCGATTTCACTCGAACTCACGCTTGAGGAAGTGCACGAGCGCGACCGCCGCGACCGCGAACGGACGATCTCGCCGCTGGTTCGCGCGCCGGACGCGGTGCTGGTGGATAGCTCGGCGATGGATGCGGAAGAGGTCGCGCGGCTCATCGTCCTGCTCGCCGAGGCGCAGTCGAGCGAGAGGGCACACGCGTCGAATCATTCGTAATTCCTGCCTGGGGGAAATCATGCAAGCACGAATGTGGTTTGTGATCATGCTCGGCGTCGTCTTACTGGCGCTGCCGAATGGCGCTCGGGGGCAGGGGACGAAGGCGTCGGAGGCTTCGGCCTCGGCTGTGGAGAAGCGGCTTCGAGACTTCTTCACCGCCGACTGGAAATATTGGATGGAGGGGTATCCCGAGTTCGCGACTGGCGTCGGCTACCCGGGGCAGAATTGCCGATGGACGGATTATTCACCGGCGGCGATCGAGCGGCGAAACAAGCATCTGCACGAGAGCCTGGAATCGCTTGACGCGATCGATCGCACGGAGTTGCTCGCGCCGGAACGCCTGAACTTCGACCTGTACCACAAACTGCTCACCAACGCCATCGAAGGCTTGCGCTTTCATAACGACGCAATGCCGTTCGCTTCGGTGGTGATGCACAACCTTTACCAGCCGATCAATCAGCGCGAAGGACTGGCGCAGGACATCGGCCAGACGATTGCCCAGATGCCGGCGGCAAGCGTCTCGGATTACGAGGACATACTCGCGCGTCTCAACGGTCTGCCGGTGGTCGTGGACCAAACGATCGCGCTGATGCAGGAGGGCCTGCAACGCGGAGACACTCCAGCGAAGATCACGCTGGCAGGCGTGCCCAAGCAATTTGAAGATCAAATCTTTGCCGACCCGATGGCGAGCCAGCTCCTGCGCGCCTTCCAGAAATTTCCCGACGGAGTGCCGTCCGCGGAACGGGAGCGGCTGCGCCGGGAAGCCGCGGCGTCGTACACCGAAAAAGTCGTCCCCGCATTCCGCAAGATGCACGATTATCTGGCCTCGACGTATATTCCGAAATGCCGCGAAACCATCGCGATGAGCGCGCTGCCCGACGGGCCCGCACACTATGCCTACAACGTGCGCTGGCAGACGACTACGAATTTTACGCCGCAGCAGATTCACGACATCGGACTCGCGGAGGTGAAGCACATCCGCGGCGAGATGAACAAAGTGATTCTGGAGTCGGGATTCAACGGGACGTTCGCGGAATTCACGAGCTTTCTGCGCACCGACCCGCGATTCTATTTCACCGACGCGGAGAGTCTGGTGACGGCGTATCGCGACATTGCCAAGCGCATCGATCCGGAACTCGAACATTTGTTCGGCAAACTGCCGCGCTTACCTTATGGCGTGAAGCCGATCCCGGCCTATCTCGCGCCAACGCAGACCACGGCGTATTACCAACCGGGTTCGCCGGCAGCAGCGCGGCCGGGCTATTTCATGGTCAACACCTACGATCTGACTCAGCGCCCGAAGTGGGAGATGGCAGCGCTGTCGATGCACGAGGCCGTGCCGGGGCATCATTTGCAGATCTCGCTTGCGCAGGAGCTTGAAGGAGTGCCGGAGTTCCGCAAGTACGTGGGCTATACGGCGTTTGTCGAGGGCTGGGCGCTATATTCGGAGACTCTGGGCTACGAGATGGGGTTTTACGGCGATCCGTATTCAAAATTCGGCCAGCTCACGTATCAGATGTGGCGCGCGGTGCGGCTGGTGGTGGACACGGGAATGCATTCGATGGGCTGGAGCCGCGACCGGGCGATCCAGTTCTTCGTGGACAACACCAGCAAAATGCCGCACGACGTTGAAGTGGAAGTGGACCGCTACATCGTGTGGCCGGGCCAGGCACTCGGCTACATGATCGGCGAGATGAAGATTCAGCAACTGCGCGCCGAAGCGGAGCGCGGGCTGGGAAACCATTTCAACGAGCGCGCTTTCCACGACGCGGTGCTGAGCCAGGGCGCGGTGCCGCTCGACGTGCTCGAAGCGCGAATGAAGGATTGGACCGCGGAGCAGAAACGCCGCTAGGCCGGGCTGGACATGGAGGCGAGAAACTCGGCATTCGCCTTCGTCTTTGAGAGGCGGCCGAGGAGCAACTCCATCGCTTCGACCGTCGAGAGCGGGCTGAGGACTTTGCGCAGCACCCAGATGCGGTTCAATTCATCGGCGGGGAGCAGGAGCTCATCCTTGCGCGTGCCCGAGCGATTGATGTCAATCGTCGGGAAGACGCGCTTATCCACCAGGCGCCGGTCGAGATTGATTTCCATGTTGCCGGTACCTTTGAACTCCTCGAAAATCACGTCGTCCATGCGGCTGCCGGTGTCAATCAGGGCCGTGGCGATGATGGTGAGCGAGCCACCTTCTTCGATATTGCGCGCGGCGGCGAAGAAACGCCGGGGTCGCTGCAACGCGTTGGCGTCAATGCCGCCGGAGAGCACCTTGCCCGACGGCGGCGTGACGGCGTTATAGGCGCGGCCGAGACGGGTGAGCGAGTCGAGCAGGATGACGACGTCGCGTTTGTGCTCGACGAGTCGCTTGGCCTTCTCGAGCACCATTTCCGCCACCTGGATGTGGCGCTGCGGCGGCTCATCGAACGTCGAGCTGATCACTTCGCCCTTCACCGTGCGCTGCATGTCCGTGACTTCTTCCGGCCGCTCGTCAATCAGCAGAACAATCAGCGCGATTTCCGGATGATTCGTGGTGACGGAATTCGCGACGGATTGCAGCATCATCGTCTTGCCGGTGCGCGGGGGCGCGACGATCAATCCGCGCTGGCCTTTGCCGATGGGGCAGAGCATGTCGAGCACTCGCCCGGTCAGGTTTTCCTTTGTCGTCTCGAGGCGAATGCGCTCCTGCGGGTAAAGCGGGGTCAGGTTGTCGAAGAAAATTTTGTTGCGCGCGACTTCCGGATCTTCGAAGTTGACGGCTTCGACCTTGATCAGCGCGAAGTAGCGCTCGCCATCCTTCGGCGGGCGGACTTGCCCCGAGACGGTGTCGCCGGTGCGCAAGTCGAACTTGCGGATTTGCGACGGAGAGACGTAGATATCGTCCGGGCCCGGGAGATAGTTGTACTCCGGCGCACGCAGGAACCCGAAACCGTCGGGCAGGCATTCGAGGACGCCTTCGGAGAAGATCAACCCGTTCTTCTCGGTCTGCGCGCGGAGGATTTGGAAGATCAACTCCTGCTTGCGCATGCCGCTGGCGCCGGGGATGTTGAGTTCCTTGGCGATTTTCGCCAGATCGGTGATATTGCGATCTTTCAATTCTGCAAGACTGATGCTCATTGATTTGTTACCTTTTTCTTTCAAGCCCGAGATTTCAGGCATGGTGGTTTTGCGGATGCACTCCGGGCGAGTGAAAATTTGAGAGACAAGCCGGTTCATTCCGCATCAAAATGGATTCGAGCACGAACGGCGCGTCCCGCGCAGCCTCCGGCAGTAAGCCGTTCCCCGGCTGGCGGATGGACCGAAGGTCCTCAGTTGGTCAATTCATTGTCCTGCGGCACATCCGTATCGAATTTGGGCTCGACCTCCGGCACCGGCGTGTCGCCGGCAACCGGCAGGGGACGTTCGAGCGCCACCTGCAGGACTTCGTCCATCATCTCGACGAACTTGATGGACATTTCGTTCTGAATCTCCGGCGGGATATCCGCCAAATCCTTTTCGTTGTCTTTGGGCAGAATCACGGTGCGCAAGCCCAAGCGATGAGCGGCAAGCAATTTCTCCTTCACGCCGCCAATGGACAGCACTTTGCCGCGCAGAGTGATCTCGCCCGTCATGGCCACATCACAGCGAACCGGGATGTGCGTGAGCGCACTGACGATGGCCGTGCAAATTGTGATCCCGGCGGAAGGACCATCCTTCGGGATCGCACCTTCGGGCACGTGCATGTGGATATCGAGATGGCGGTAGAAATCTTTCGCCAGGCCGAAGCGGGAGCCGCGCGAGCGAATATAGCTCATGGCCGCTTGTGCGGATTCCTGCATGACGTCCCCCAGCTTTCCGGTCAGCGTCAGCCTGCCTTTGCCCTCCATCAGCGTGGCTTCGGTGGTCAGCACCTCCCCGCCCACTTCGGTCCAGGCCAAGCCGACCGACATGCCCACCTCGTTCTTCTTCTCGGCCCACAAGTCGCGGTACTTCATGATGCCGAGGTAATCGGAAATGTTGGCAGGCGTGACATCGATGGCAACCGGCTTCTCTTCCGTAACCACTTTCCGCGCCACTTTCCGGCAAATGTTGGCGAGTTCGCGGTCCAGATTCCGGACGCCCGCCTCATGCGTGTAGTGGCGGATCGTGTGCGTGATCGCTTCATCGCTGAACGTCACATTCAGGTCGGCGAGGCCGGTGGCTTTGCGCTGTTTGGTAACCAGGAAGCGCTTGGCGATCTGCATCTTTTCCTGCTCGGTATAGCCGGGCAGGCGCAGGACCTCCATGCGGTCCTGCAAGGGCTGCGGGATGGTGTGCAGCACGTTGGCGGTGCAGATGAACATCACCTTCGAGAGATCGAATTCGACGTCGAGATAGTGATCGGTGAATGCGTGGTTCAGCTCGGGATCGAGCACTTCCATGAGCGCCGCCGACGGATCGCCGCGGAAGTCCATGGACATCTTGTCCACTTCATCGAGCACAAAGACCGGATTGATCGTGGCGGCTTTGCGCATCATCTGGATGATCTGGCCAGGCAAAGCGCCGATATAGGTGCGACGGTGGCCGCGGATCTCAGCCTCGTCGCGCACTCCGCCGAGCGAGACGCGAACGAACTTGCGGCCGGTGGCGCGCCCGATGGACATCGCCAGCGACGTCTTGCCTACTCCCGGCGGACCCACGAAGCAAAGGATCGAGCCCTTGGGATTCTTCACCAACTGGCGCACGGCGAGATATTCGAGAATACGATCCTTGATTTTATCCAGGCCATAGTGATCTTCGGAAAGGATGACCTCGGCGCGCTTGATGTCGCGAATTTCCTTCGACCGTTTCTTCCACGGCACGGAAAGCAGCCAGTCGAGGTAATTCCGCGAAACGGTGGATTCGGCTGACATGGGAGGCATCATTTCGAGCCGCTTCAGCTCCTGCATCGCCTTGTCCTGGACTTCCTTGGCCATGCCGCTGGTTTCGATTTTTTTCTTGAGCTGGTCGATTTCGCTGGCTTCGCCGCGGCCCAGTTCCTTCTGGATGGCCTTCAGCTTTTCGTTGAGGTAGTACTCCTTCTGGGCGCGCTCCATCTGGCGCTTGACGCGCGTGTTGATGTTGCGATCGACGTTTAGCTTTTCAATTTCGACTTCGAGAATGTCGGCGATGCGGTTCAGCCGCTCGAGCGGGTCGAAGAGCTCGAGCAGTTCCTGTTTTTCTTCCACCGGGACCTGCAGGTTCGCGGCGATGGCGTCCGAAAGCTTGCCGGGATCGTCCACGCGGACCGCGGCGATCATCGTGTCGTAATTCAGGCTTTGCGAGAGCTTGACGTACTGCTCGAAG
>JBGQEW010000133.1:0-5902 GCA_041496565.1 Terriglobia bacterium
CCCCATCGTTCCTTGACCGTTGTTCAGTTTTGCAGAAGCTTCCTTCACATTCGATGAAGCATCGCGCAAATTGCTGTAGAGAACATCGTCGGTGGCGAGTTTGCCAAGCGTCCCTTTGCCGGCCTGGACGTCGCTGATGAATGAGTTGCCGCGCTGGAGAAACAGCTTAGCCTCGTCATAGACAACCGGATCGTAAATCATCTTGCCGAGCGTACCTTTCTGCGCGCGGACGTCAGCGAACACCGCCTCGGCGTGGCCGGCGGTCGCGTTCACCTTCTTGTACAGCTCATCGGAGACGAGCAGCTTGCCCACTGTCCCTTCGCCGTTGCGCGCGGCGCTGAGGATATCGTCGGTCTTCGTCACCGCCGAGTTCAAATGGTTGTAGAGCGAGGGGTCGGTGAGGAGCTTGCCGATCGTCCCTTCGCCGCGCTCCACTTTTGCAACGATTTCGTTCAACTGCCGTGAGAGCGCATTCAGGTTCTGCGCCACCTCGGCACCGCGTTGGACAATGGCCTTCATGGCCGCTTCTTCGACGCCCGGCACCTCGCCGCCGTTCGGAATGGGGGTTCCGGTGAAGCCGCGTTTGACGCTGACATAGCGATTGCCGAGGAGTCCTTCGGTGATGAGCGTGGCGGAGGAGTCGGTACGAATCTGTTCGTCAAACTTCTTATCAATGCGCATGACGAGCTCGATGTTGTGCATGCGGTCGGAGGGATGAGGGTTCAGGCGGATGGCGTCCACGTTGCCGATCTCGACGCCGTCCAGGCGCACCGGTGCGCCGGTCTGCACGCCTTCGACCTCGGGGAGGTAAGTTTTCAGCTTATATTTCGGGCTGAGGCTGCCTCCGCCGGTGACCCAAATGATGGCCACGGCGAGGATGAACATCGCCGCCAGCACGAAAAGTCCCACTCGAAGCTCGGCCCAGCTCAGTTGCTTCCGTTGCGCCATTTCCCGCCTCCTCAGTGGCTGTACATTCGATGGTCTTGTACTACTGTCCCACGGAAACCAAGAATCGCTTCAGGTACGGATCGGTTGCATGCAATACGGAATCGGCGGTGCCCTCAAAATACGAGACGCCCTCTCGCAGAACGAGCACTTTGGTCGCGGCAGCATCGGCACGAGCGCCGTTCGTCGCCGCGGGCTGGACGCGCCCGGTGGTTTCGTCGAAACGAAAATGCGCCAATGCGAAGGCGTCCTGCAGGCGATGCGTGGCCAGCATGGACGACACGCCTTGCGCATCGCGCAGCCGCAAAATCAACGTGATGATGGTCTGCGACGTGACCGGGTCCAGCCCCGCCGTCGGCGAATCGTAGAGCACGACCGGAGGGCGATCCACGAGCGCCCGGGCGATGGAAACGCGGCGGCGCATCCCGCCGGAAAGCTCGGCGGGAAACTTCTCAGTCGTCTCTTCCATCTCGACGAAGCGAAGCGCTTCGTGCACGCGCGAACCGATTTCGTCTTCGGCGACGCCTTCTTCGCGCAGACGGAAGGCGACGTTGGAAGCGACGTCCATGGAATCGAACAGCGCGCCTTCCTGAAAAACGAAGCCGAGATTGCGGCGAAAATCGAGGAGCTCCTTTTCCGGCATGTCGCTGATTTCGTGGCCGAGGACGAAGATGCGGCCGGAATCCGGCTTCAACAGGCCGGCGGTCAGCTTCATCAACAAAGTCTTGCCGGTGCCGCCTTCGCCGAGCAGGACTTTCGTTTCGCGGGGCGCGACTTCGAAGGAGATGCCGCGCAGGACTTCGCCTTCGCCGAAACCCATGTGAACATCTTCGAACCGGATGACGGGTTCGCCCGGGACCATTTCAATCATGTCGTCCACCGACGCCCGAGCGGAAAAAGGCACGCTGCATGCCGGAGATTATAGATGGAAAAGCGGGTAGAGCCAGCGCGAAAGAAGCATGAGTGAACAGGCCGGAAAGACTCACAAAAATGCAGGGACCGAGGCCCGGAGAACGTGAAGGCGTTCGAATGCGAAATTACCGCTGAGGTCCGCACTATTTCGTGAAGATGAATAGCAGGATACGGCTCAGGAAGAAATCTGCGGTGATGACGGAAACGGAAGCGACGACGACCGCCGTGGTGGTGGCGCGGCCGACGCCTTCCGCGCCGCCGCGTACCTTCAGACCTTGGTAACAGCCGACGGTGGAAATGATCAAGCCGAAGACGAGCGGCTTGGTCAAGCCTTGCACCAGGTCTCCGAAATCGAGCGCGTTGATCGCGCGCTCCCAAAATTGGGCGGCGCTCAAGTGCAGCTCAAAATGCGAGACCAGATAGCCGCCGACGAGGCCGATAAAGTCGGCGACGGTGGTCAGCAGTGGCAGCATCAGAATCGTGGCGATGACGCGCGGCGTCACGAGCTTGCGCATGGGGTCCGTGCCCATCGCGCGCATCGCATCCACCTGCTCGGTGACGGTCATTGAGCCCAGCTCCGACGCCATGCCCGATGAATTACGCCCAGCGACGAGCAGCGCCGTAATCGTCGGGCCCAGTTCGCGCACCAGAGCCAGAGCCACCACATCGCCCGTCAGCGCGGTCTCGCCGAAGCGCTCAAATTGCGCGGAAGTTTGCAACACCATCACGGCGCCGATGAAAAATCCGGTCAGCAGCACGATGGGCAGCGAGCCCACGCCGATCACATCCATCTGTTCGAACGTATCTCCGATATAGCGCGGTGCCGTGAAGATGTTGGCGAGGGACTGCACGACCAGCAGTGAGTAGTCCTGGAGTGCGGACACTTGTCGTCGAAACGAATCGCCGAAGAGAGACGTCACCGGGCTCTCGCTGGTCTCAAACATTTTTGGCTGGTGTGCTCGCCGCCAATGCGGCTGAGTCCACGACAGCCTAACGTCCGCCCCGCGCGACGTCAAGGGCAGGGAAAACCGCGTGCGCCAGTGTTCGGCCAGTTTGGATCAGGCTTGTTCGGGCAACGTTCTAGTCCAGAACTCGCCAGAGGCCACGACGGGGACGATTTCAAAGTCGATCAGATCATCCCAGCGGCTGACCCAAGTGTTCAGCAATTCTGGATGCGGTGCTTCCATGACTTGGAAACAGCGGGAGCGAGCCGAATCCACCCAGCTCGCGTGGTAGACGACGCCTTCGGGCAGCATTCGACCATTCCGCCTGAACCGCTCACCAATCGGCCTGGCATCCCCCTGTTTGAAGTTTTCAATCACCATGAATAGCATGGACGGAAGTGTACTCCTCGCAGCTCTCACGTCCAATTGACCCACGACCCTCGCGCGTCGCTTTACGTGAGTGGAACGCTTCGGTAGAATGCCCCGTTTACGCTTGCGTGAGTGAAGGCGTCTGGGCCGGAACACGCGGCCCTTGCGAGCGGGACCTACGGGCGAAGTGCGCCGACGACATTATGCTGAGATTCGTAACTGCGGGAGAGTCACACGGCCAGGCCCTGGTGGCGTGGATTTCCGGCTTGCCGGCAGGTCTGGCGGTGGATTTGGAGTTCGTCAACGCCGACCTGCATCGGCGTCAACTCGGCTATGGACGGGGCGGGCGCCAGCGAATTGAGAAGGATCAGGTGGATTTTCTCGCCGGCGTGCGCCACGGAAAGACAATCGGCGCGCCCCTAGCCCTGCGGATCGAAAACCGCGACTGGCCGAATTGGGAGAAAGCGATGCCGGTGGAGGATGCCGAGGGCGCGGAAGGCGCGCAACGCCCGTTGACGGCGCCGCGTCCGGGACATGCAGACCTCGCGGGGGCGCTGAAATTCAATTTTCACGACGCGCGCTACGTGCTGGAGCGGGCGTCGGCTCGGGAGACGGCCGCGCGCACGGCCGCCGGCGCCATCGCAAAATTATTGCTGCGAGAATTCGGCATACAGATTCTCAGCCACACCGTCGCCGTCGGCCACGCGAGGCTCGAGCGCGCCGCGACGTGGATGGAAATCCAAGCCGTTTGCGCGAATCTGGAATCGCCGCTGCGCTGCGTGGACGCCGCAACGGAAGCGAAGATGAAGGCGGAAGTGGATCACGCGCTTCGAGCAGGCGACTCGACCGGGGGAATTTTCGAGGTTGTCGCGCATGATATGGTTCCGGGGCTCGGCAGCCACGCGCAGTGGGACGAAAAGCTCGACGGCAGGCTGGCACAGGCAGTGATGTCCATTCAGGCGGTGAAGGCGGTGGAGATCGGCAACGGCGTGGCCGGCGCGACGAGCTATGGCTCGGAAGTGCAGGACGAAATCCGTTACGATGCCGGGCGGAAACGATTCGCGCGCTCGTCGAACCGCGCGGGCGGAATCGAAGGCGGAATCACGAACGGCGAGGATGTCGTCGTGCGCGGGTATCTGAAGCCGATATCGACGCTGCGGCGGCCGATGCTATCCGCTGACTTGCGCACGAAAGAAGCCGTGAAGGCGGCGTACGAGCGGTCGGATGTGTGCGTGGTGCCGGCGGGAGGGGTCGCCGGAGAGGCGATGGTTGCAGCGGTGCTTGCCGAGGCGTTTCTTGAAAAGTTCGGCGGCGATTCGATCGAAGAGACGCGGCGGAATTTTGAGGGGTATCAGCGGCAGCTCGACGCATTCTAAACAAGGAAAAGACGCAGGCAGCAAGGCAGCCGCGAGCGCAGAGAGGTTTCTCCCCGTGGAGCACGAAAAAAAGCGCGAAGAAAATCGGAGCCGTGCTAATTTGCTCGCGAATTCCTCGCGGCAAACGAACGGACAGGCGGCGCGATGATTCACTCGATTGTGAAATACGGCGCGGCGGTGCTGGAAGCCCCGACAAAGCCGGTGGAAACATTCAACGACAAGCTGGCCGAATTGGTCGCGGACATGTTCGAATCCATGTACGCGGCGCAGGGAGTGGGACTGGCGGCGACGCAGGTCGGCCTGGACATGCGGCTCGCCGTGGTGGACGTCACCGTGGGGAAGAATCCCGAGGCGAAAATCGTGCTCGCGAATCCGGAGGTCACCCACCTCGAAGGCGAGCAGCGCGAAGAGGAAGGCTGCCTCTCGCTGCCGGGATTTCGCGGCTACGTGGTGAGGCCGCTGTACGTCACCGTGCGCGCACAGGACGCCACCGGAAAAGAATTCGAGATGCGCGGCGAAGGATTGCTGGCACGCGCCTTCTGCCATGAGATCGATCACTTGGACGGCACGCTCTTCATCACCCACCTCAGCATGCTGAAACGCGACCTGATCAAGCGCAAGATCCGCAAATTGAAAAAAGCCGGGGAATGGTAGGGCGGCTGCCGTGGCGATGCGAATCGTATTCTGCGGCACGCCGGAATTTGCAGTACCTTCGCTGCGCCGGCTGATCGCCGAGCCCGGGTTTGCGGTTGAAGCCGTGATTACGCAACCGGACCGCCCGCGCGGCCGCGGCCAGCAAACGGCTGCCTCGCCGGTAAAAAACGCGGCACTCGAAGCGGGCGTGTATGTCTATCAGCCGGAGAAGATCAAGTCGGATTCGGCATACGAGTTTTTCAAACGCGTCGCGCCGGATGCCGCCGTGATCATCGCGTATGGGCAGATCATTCCGGCGGGGCTGCTCGAAATTCCGCGGCTGGGTTGGATCAATCTGCACGCTTCCCTGCTGCCCCGCTATCGGGGCGCGGCACCGATCAACTGGGCCATCGTGAGCGGAGAATCGAAGACCGGGTTGACCACGATGCGGATTGACGCGGGGATGGATACTGGGCCGATGCTCCTGAAGCTTGAAATGAAAATCGGCGCGGATGAGACCGCGCCGGAATTGGCGAGCCGCATGGCCGAGGCAGGAGCGCCGCTTGTTGTCGAGACACTGCAGAAGCTCGACCGCGGCGAGATCGCTCCGACACCGCAAGACAATTCACAGGCAACGCTGGCACCCATTCTCAAGAGAGACGATGGGCGGATTGATTGGAAGTGGACGGCGGGGACAATCTACAACCGGATACGCGGCTTCGA
>JBGQEW010000134.1:0-5857 GCA_041496565.1 Terriglobia bacterium
CGGCCACCACGCGCGTCGAGACAACGCTCCAGCCGAGTTGCCGGCTGCGCTCGATGACGGCGGGCCCGGAGCGATCCTCCCGCTTGCCCTGTGCCACGGAATCACTGACGGTGACGATGGCCACGCGCATTGAAGGCCTAGCCCTGGGCCGGAGTGGGAGTCGTGTCGGCAGCTTGATTCGATTCGTCGAGAACGCGCAGCGCTTCCATCAGCAGCGCGGTCGTCGAGCAGGAAATGGTTTCGCGCGTCGGTCCTTCGTTGAAATCAATCTCGAATTCGCCTTCGTTCCAGCGCACCGCCAGTTGCACCGCGGCTTCGCCTTCGAGCGCGCCGGCGCGCGCGTCCTTGCACTGGCCGGCGGCGAAATAAAGCTCGCACGCTTCGCTGCCCCGCCGCACCGTCAGCTTGCAGGATTTCTGCCCCATCTCGAGCGATTGAACCAGGTCGAGTATGCCCATCTCTTCCAGGCGGCCCTGAATCACGCCCGGCCGCGCCGCGCGCTGTTGCAGCTTCTCGAGCCGCAGCCGGTCAATCACTTTCTTCGCGCTTCGCACCAGGTCCCGCACGAAAAATGGCTTGGGAATAAATTCCTCGACGCCTTCGACCAGCGGCCGCAGCTTTTCTTCGATGTCGCCGCGGCTGGCCAGAAAAATAAACGGGATATTCCGAGTCGCCGCGCGGCCGCGAAGTTTCTCGAAGAGTTGCCGGCCATCGAGGCCAGGCATGTGGTAGTCGCACAGCACGAGATCCGGCGGATCGTCCACAACCTTCAGCAGCGCGTCGGCTCCGTCGCCGGTCGCCCACACGTCGCAATGCGGCCCCAACCCCTTGGCAATCAGGTCGAGGACCAGCGGATTGTCATCTACCACGAGGACTCTGACGTCTTTCATGAGCGTCGTTGCGAACTGCGTGAGCGGCTCCGTAGATAATGCCCGCTCTTCCCTCCGATCTTCTCTACCAGATAAAGATCGGTGATTTCCATGCCGCGATCCAGCGCCTTGCACATGTCGTAGATCGTCAGCGCGGCCACGGCGGCGGCCACCAGCGCTTCCATCTCCACACCCGTCGGCGCCGTCGCCGTCACTCGCGACGTGATCTCCACTCCATTTTGGCACAGCTTCGCGGACACATCCAAGTACGAGAGCGGCAGGGGGTGACAAAGGGGAATCAGCTCCGCAGTGCGCTTGGCCGCCGCAATCCCTGCGATTCGAGCGATCTCGAGCGGGTTTCCTTTGGGAACTTTCAGCCGGCGAATCTTGGACAATGCCGCGCGGCCCACACGAATAAACGCGTGCGCGGTGGCTGTCCGCGTCGTCGAGGGCTTGCTCGTGACGTCCACCATGCGGACGCGCCCGGCACGATCGTAATGGGTCAGCTTCGCCATGATTTTCCTGAGTGTAGCGCTACCGTTCGGCGCCCGGGCCACCTTCCACTCGCTCTCGACTGATCCTCAGAGCTGTCCGCGGCGCGGCAGCACGCTCACCCACTCGCCGGCCGCAAGCTTCAATTTCGTCTCTTGGACGACCAGGAAGCAGTTGGCCTTCACGAGATTCACCACGTCGCCCGAGCCTTGCCACTCCAATTCCTCCACCACGGGCTCGCCGGCCTGCCACGTCACGGACGCCGGCAGAAAATGCGTCAGCACCGCTTTCTGCTCCACCGCCTTGGCCAGCTTCGCCTTGAACAGCGGCAACGGCCGCGGCTCGAGCCCGCTGGAAAGATCGATCGCGGGAACCGCCAGCAGCTCGAACGTAACCATCGTCGAAACGGGGTTCCCCGGCAAGCCGAACACCATCTTGTTCCGGCAGAGACCGAAAACCGCCGGCCGGCCCGGACGAATGGAAATCGCATCGAAGAAAAATTCCGCGCCCAGGTCGCGCAGCACCAATTCCACCAAATCGTATTTCCCGACGGAAACCCCGCCGCTCAGCACGAGAATGTCTTCCTCGAGGCCGCGCACGATCAGCTCCCGCAATTCGCTCTGCCGGTCGGGGGCGTTGCCGAGCGGAACCGGTTCTGCGCCCGCCAGCTTCGCCTGCGCCACGAGCGAAACGCTGTTGCTGTTGCGGATTTCGACCGGCCCAGGCCTGCTCTCGATGGGCACGACTTCGTCGCCGGTGGAAAGAATTGCCACGCGCGGCCGGCAATACACTTCCAGGCGCGTTTCGCCCACTTGCGCGGCCATCGACAGCTCCGCGTAGCCGAGTCGCGTGCGCCGCGGAATCACCACCTGACCCGCGCGCGCCTCACTCCCCGCCGCGACGATGCTCTGTCCCGTGTGGACGTGGCGCTCCACCAACACTTCGCCCTTGCCGAGCCGCGTCTGCTCCAGCATGACGACCGCATCGGCACCCTCGGGAACCGCCGCGCCGGTCATGATCTGCACGCATTCAGCCGGTCCGACTGTGCCGTGGAATGCCACGCCGGCCCTGCTTTCGCCGATGATTTTCAACGCTTTCGCGGGGCCGACAATGTCGCCGGCGCGCACAGCGAACCCGTCGCGGGTCGAGCGATGGAAAGGAGGGTAATCCCGGTCCGCCACCACGTCTTGCGTCAGGACGCGACCGAGCGCCTGGCTCAGCTCAACCGTCTCCCATTTAAGCGGCCCGTAGTGGGCTCGCGCCACGTCAATCACGGTTTGCCGGGCTTCAAAGTACGACAGCATGACAGTTCACAACCACGAAGAAAGCTTCGTGCCCGGCGGGAGCATGGTCGCTTCCCGCTCAGGGCCGGTGGAGATCATGCCGATTTCGACGTTCAGTTCGTCGGAGAGAAACCGCAGGTAGTCGCGAGCCGCCTGCGGTAATTCGTGCTCCTCGCGCACGCCGCTCGTCGGGCTTCGCCACCCGGGCAGCGTGCGGTATTCCGGCGTCACCTCCGCCAGCGTCTCGACGTCCGGCGGCATTTCGGTGATCGGCGTGCCCTTGTACCGGTAGCCGACGCAAACCTGAATCTCCGCCTGCGCGTCAAACACGTCGAGCTTGGTTACGACCAGCGAATCAATCCCGTTGAGCATCTTCGCGTACCGCAACACCATCAAGTCCAGCCAGCCGCAGCGGCGCGGCCGTCCCGTCACGGCGCCGTACTCATTTCCGCGGTCGCGAACCTGTTTCGCTTCGAGGTCGAGCATCTCCGTCGGAAACGGTCCCGCGCCGACGCGCGTCGTGTAGGCTTTCGTCACTCCGATGACGCCGGTGATTCGCGTCGGCGCCACGCCCAGACCCGCCGCCGCGCCCCCCGCGGTCGCGTTCGACGAAGTCACATACGGATACGTTCCGTGATCGATGTCGAGCATCGTGCCCTGCGCGCCTTCGAGCAGCACCGATTTCCCCTGCGCGAGCGCGCGATCGAGCAGCGTCGGCGCGTCCACGACGAATTCGCGGATGCGCTCGCCCAGCGCCAGGTACGAATCCGCCAGCCCTTGCGTTTTGAGTTCCTCGCCGAACACGCCCCGGCTGATGGCATTTTTTTCCGCCAGCACGCATTCGAGCTTGCGGCGGAATTTCGCCGGCTCCATCAAGTCGCAGACGCGCAAGCCGCGCCGCGCCATCTTGTCCTCGTACGCCGGGCCGATTCCGCGTACGGTCGTGCCAATGCGCGCTTCCCCGCGCGCCGCTTCCGCGGCTTTCTCGATTTGGCGGTGATAGGGAAAAATAAGATGCGCGCGATTGCTGAGGAACAGGCGCCCGCGAACATCCACGCCCGACTTCTCGAGCGTGTCGAGCTCGGCAACCAGCGCCGCCGGATCCACCACCACGCCCGGCCCGATCACGGCGATCTTTCCCGGCCGCAGGATGCCGCACGGAATCAACTGAAGCACGAAACGATTACCATTGAAGATGACGGTGTGACCGGCATTGTGGCCGCCGGCCCAGCGCGCGATGTAGTCGAACGACGCCGCCAGATAATCGACAACTTTTCCCTTGCCCTCGTCACCCCACTGCGCGCCCACCACCGCGATCGCTTTCATCTTTCCCCGCTTCTTTCTCGTCGCTCGCCACTGGCCGATTGTGGCTCGCCAATCGCCGCTGCTACTTCCACGCTGCCTCAACCAGCCCGCACCTCCCCCGATGGTTTCGTTCCTAGATCACTGGAAATTCGAGAAAGGGTTGAGGCTAGTGTTACGACACATCGTACTGCCGCCCCCGGTTGAACGCAAGCGCAGCCAACGAAACATGAAGATGGTAAACTGCGCGAGATTGCATGTCCTTCTTTGGCATTTGTTTCTTCTCATTACGGCTCCGGCACGGCGCGGCGCCGCCCAGTTGAGGATACGGCTTCGCACCTGGGGATATTGGCGGTGCAGAGAGGGCTCGAAACAACTCATGAAAGCTGGCAAGTCCTCGAAGGTGTGGAAGTGGATCGGCTATGCCACAGCGGTCTTGTCTCTGATCGCGGGTATCCGCCAGCTCGGGAAGATGATCTCGGACCGCGCACAGGCCCACCGAAGGATTGAAATCCTTCTTTCCTCCGAGGGCGTGCAATTGCAAGGTCGAGATTATTGGTCGGCCTGGCGGAGCCTCGAGCAGGCGTCTCAAATCGATCCAGATTCGACCAAGGTTCACGCGGCCCAGGAAACCCTCGCCATGGAGTGGCTCGAAAACGTCCGCTTGCAAGAAAATGAAAAATTCTCCGATATCGCAGAAAAGCTGGAGCCGGTGCTGACGCGAGGTGTTGCATCGTCAAAGCCAGGGCCAAAGCAGGCTGACCTGCTGGCTCACATTGGCTGGACGTATTTTCTACGCTCGCGAGAAGGAAGATTAGGCGTGGACCCGGCGGAGGTTTACGCCAAAGCAGTGGGAGAGGATCCGACCAACCCCTATGCCCAGGCGATGTGGGGACACTGGATACTTTGGAATCATGGCAAGCTCAGCGACGCCGCACCACGGTTCGCGTCCGCGCTGGCGACCAATCGCCAGGGCGACTATGTTCGCCGGTTGCAACTGAGCGCCCTGTTCAACTGTCGCAGCGATGAATGTGAGGAGGAAATCGTCCGCGTCGCCACGGCGATGCGGAAGGAGCAGCGATCGGTCGGCCCAGAGGCGCGGAGTCAGATTTTCTCTATGTATTACCAGAGATTCATTCCGCCCGGACCGGCAACCGCGCCCCTTGTCAATGCCGTTCCGCCGCTCGAGCACATCGCCACGTTCCGGTGGCTGTTTGACAGCCTTGATTTGGATGAATCGAAGAGCCTGCTCCGCACCTATTGCCTGGCGGTGCTGCTGGAAGCTGCCGGCCAAAACGCAGAAGCCCTGGCGAACTACCGGTTGCTCCGCACGCAGCTTGCGAGGCAACGCGGCCCTGTATGGGACGCCGCAGGTACTGGAATTCAACGCCTCTCGCGCACAAAATAGTTCGCCTCGAACGATGACGGTAACCGAATGAGCCTAGAGAAGTTCATGAAGGAGCCACGATGAGTCTCCCGAGATGCCACGCTTTACTAAAATTCATGGGAATGGGACTGATGATCCTCGGGGGGACCTTGCCCCTCGCATTCGCGCAGAATCCGGGGCGGGAGCTTCCGGTGGTGAGTGCGGCGTCTGTGCCTCTGTATCCGAGCACAGCTCTACTAGCTCACATCCTCGGTAGTGTGAGCATTCGCGTCAGGACGGACGGCGAGAAAATTTCCTCTCTCAACGACGAAAGCGGTCCGCCCATGCTCGTGCAGGCTGCCAGGGAGAACCTTCGAACCTGGCAGTTTGAAAAACACGACCCCACGACGTTTCTTGTGACCTTTGAATACAGGATTGAGGAGCCGGGGGTGTGCAGCGTCGAAAACAGCAACGTTGTTTTGCACATGCCTCTACATGTGGAAATCAGTGCGAAGGGGGTGCATACCTGCGACCCGGCGTCGGTA
>JBGQEW010000135.1:0-5799 GCA_041496565.1 Terriglobia bacterium
CCGGATGCTTCTTCTTTAATTCTTGCGAGACTTCAAATTTCAGCTCAATGTCCGTCGGTTTGGTGATGGCTTCGGGAACCTCCACCTCCAAGACATGGAATTGTGCCGCGGACGTCACGGAGGCTTTCAGCGCGTTCCAGAATCGTGGGAGTGCCTCCTCCCACAGTAAGTCGTTGGCCCCAGGCAGTGCGGATTCGCGGTAATCCGCCCGATCGATGGGTTTCAAGAAATCAAATGGATCCAGTACACTGCCACCGGTCATCTCCGCAAGCGAATCCAAACCGCGCTCGTTAGGTGGCAATTGATCGCGCCCATCTATGGACGGATCGAATCTATTCATGGAGAAAGTTGGAAAGACCACGAAGAGCCGCACCCCTTTACTGAGCAATACATTTTCCACCGTCTTCGGCTTTGCTTTGCTTCCGCCGTCTCCGCCTCTTGTGACTACGTAAATCACGTCCCCCGATTGAAGAGATGCGAAAACTTCAAGGCAGCGCGCGAGTGAATCCCACAACAATTTGATTGGACGATCGTCCTGAATGTCCTTCGTCTCTTCGCGGAGCGATTTCAGTCGCTGGCGTACGATTTCGACACCATCATCAAATTCAACCTCCTCGTTCATCCGATTTGAGAAAGTCGCCAGACCCACGGAATTGTCTGCCGGGGATTCCTGCACAATCAGGTCCGCCACTTGCAGTGCGAATTGCCATTTCCTGCTCCTGCGATACAACATGGTCCGACCGGTATCGAGCAGAATGAGAATCCGAGGAGGATGTTGAGCGGGCGCATAGGAAACAATCTTGACCGGCTTGCCGCGGAACTTGGCCTGGAAATCACTGGCCGTGAGGCCGGGCACTGAGTTGCCTTGTGCGTCCACGACGTTGGCGATCACCGTGCGGTGCAGGCAAGGCGACTCTTGTGCGCACAAAATAGTGCCGCAGGTGGTCCCCAGCAGGGCGAGGCAAAGGAAATGAACCATGCGCGAGCGAGCACCATGGCAGAGGAGTTTTTTGATCACGATCATCCGCATCCCTAACGCGATACGAAGTCAGTTCATCCTACAATCATTCTTATTGGAATATCTACCTCTGAGTAAACGATAACGAAACGGCACCCTTGGCGGTGGACGACTGCCATCCGCGGTATAATTCTTGGGAATGACTCTTTCGCCGCGCGGTTCCTTATCTCCGGCTGCCCTGCCATCGAGCGCCAAATCTTTGGCTGGCCGCGTCCTCGCCCTCGATTACGGACGGCGCCGGATTGGCGTGGCGCTCTCGGACGAGTTGCGCTTGACGGCGCAACCGCTCGCAACGCTCGAGCGAGCCAACCGGCGCGTAGATATTCAGCGCCTGCGCGAAATCGCGCGCAAACATGGAGCACGAAGAATTCTTGTCGGCCACCCGGTCCGTCTCGACGGCACGCCGGGCGCGATGGCTGCAGAGGCCGCGCGCTTCGCTGCCCGCATCGAAAAAGAGCTGGGGCTTCCGGTCGAACTGGTGGATGAGCGCTTGACGAGCTGGGAAGCCGCGCAAACGCTGGCGGAGAAAAAATTGTCTTCGCGGCGTGGCGGCAAGCCGGGCAAGCGCGAAGCAATGGATCATGTCGCGGCCGCGGTCATCTTGCGTGAGTATCTCGACCGTCAGCGAGCCAAAGTCGAGGGCGGGGACTCCTAACGATGCGGCGACTTTGGAAGTGGATTCTGATCGTGGTGCTGGCCGGCGGCGGGTTCGCCGGATGGCTGGTGCGCGAGTTCCGCACTCCTTACAAGGGCTATTCGCAAGATAAAATCTTCGTCGATATCCCCCGCGGGCGCTCCCGACGTGCCATCGCGAGCATCCTCGCGCAGAACGGCGTCGTTCACAGCCGTATCGCATTCGAAATCCTGACGCGATTGCACCTGCGCCAATCGCTCGAAGCAGGCGAATACGAATTCGTCCAGCCGATGACCCCGCGTGAAGTATTCGACCGGCTCGCGGCGGGCCGCGTTTACATTCATACGATGACGATTCCCGAAGGCTGGACGATGTTCGACGTCGCCATCGCGCTCGAGCGCGAGGGCTTGTGCCGCCGCGAGCAGTTCCTTGCCGCCGTTCGCGATCCTTCACTCATTCGCGACATCGCCCCGGACGCACAAACACTTGACGGCTTCCTGTTCCCGGCGACCTACGAATTCGCGAAGCACTCGACGCCCGAGCAATTGGCTGCGGCCATGGTCCAGCGCTTTCGATTTGTCTGGGCTTCGCTGCCCGGCGTGGGTCATGACACCAACGGCGACCCCACCGGCTTGCCGGGAGGAATGAACATCGAGCAGGTCGTCACCATGGCATCGTTGGTCGAACGAGAAACGCCGAGCGAAGCGGAGCGTCCCATCGTCGCCGGAGTTTTCTACAACCGGCTGGCCCGCCGCTTGCCGCTACAATGCGATCCCACCGTGCTCTACGCCATGGATCTTGCGGGGCACTATACACATATCCTGAAGCCTGCGGACCTTCGCTTCAATTCGCCTTACAACACCTATGCACACGCGGGCCTGCCGCCCGGGCCGATCGCGAATCCGGGCGAGTCTTCGCTCCGCGCGGCAATCGCTCCGGCCAGCGTGCCGTTTCTTTTTTTCGTAGCCAACACCGAAGGCGGCCACTTTTTCAGCAAGACTCTTGCGGAGCACAACCACAACGTCGCGCGCTATCGCCGCTTGCTTCAGGGTCTAACCAATCCGCCGCAGGGAGTCCCGCCGCCGGGCGACCCCCCGAAGAAACGGAAGGGCCGCTCGTGAAACCGGCGAGACCACCGACGAAGAAGCAGGCCATTCTCGAGATCGCCCATGCTCTCGAGGCCACGCGCTTCACGCCGGCCGAAGTCGAGCAGATTCGCCGCCAGTTGGTGGCGCAGATGGGCGCTTCCGGGCAGACTTCTTCGGATTACATCGTCGGCGTATTGCAGGAGGCTCGGCTTCGCGTCGTCTGGTCCACGCGCGCCGACACCGCCGGCCGCTACGAGGAGGAATTTCACGACCTGCTGCATTTTTCCACGCTCGAGGAAGCCGAGATGTGCCTGGTGCGCCTGGATGAGCTGCTGCGAAAGTTCCAAGCCGCCGGCGAAACCGCCGCTGCGGAGCGCGTGCTGGAAGTGGCGCGCTTGGGCCGCCGCCGCGCCGAAATGATTTCGCGCAATCGCAAAGTGGACTCAGCGAAACGCGCCACGAAGGAGGAAGTGGCGCGCTGGTTCGCTATCTGGCTCGAAACACCGGCCGCCTTTTTCGATTGGCTCGACATCCGCAAACAATCCCCCGACTACCAGGAACGTTTCGCCGGGAGCGCTATGGAAGGAGAATGAGGAAGGGATGAACTATCTTCTCGAAGTCGAGCCGGTCGATCTGGGGCCGGAGATCCGAGCCGTCGGTCTCGAGCTCATCGAAGGCAACGAGGACCGCGAGCCTGTGCACGGCAGCGACGCCGCCGCCATTTGGAGCCGTGTGCTATCCGCTTCGGCGGGCACCGAGGCATGGGTGATCGATTTCTTCAGTCATTTGGATCGCCTGCGCGAGTATTGCGATCGCCATGGAATCGGCTACCGCCTGGCTTCCAACCGTTCGCTCGTGGTGGACGCCGCGGAGCTTGAGAAAAATTCCTCGAAACTGGCAGCCCTCCTCGAACGCTTCGAGGGAGAAACATTTGGTGTGCGCGCGGGCGGCTCGCTTGCGAAGGGCGATCCTGCGCTCGAAGCCGACCTGTCGCATCGGGGCGCGGACGCCTACCATCCGGTTTTTCCGAATTATCTTTTCTGCGCAGTGTGCAACTTCGAGGACGGCTCGCTGGTCTTGCTCACCAACCAGCTCTGGGCGACCGAAGTGGTTCGCCGCATCCGGCCCCTCCTCGCCGATCTCAGTGTGGAAGTTCGCGTTCCCGCTTAAAACCAACCCGCCGGATTGCCTCCCCGCGCTTCACTCCCTTGCCTCAAAGGGCACGCTAGTACTTTCGTACCATACTCGACTGGTACTCCCCGGAGCAGGATAAGAGTTGAGGCGTCAATACCTAACCGACCCTCCTGGCTTGGGTGAGAGATGATCGTTGACACGGCCGCCCCCCCGGCTCGCGCGTTCGTGCGCAGCTTGAACATCTTGCTGAAGTTTGCCCGCCTGTACGGGTTGGACCACACTCGCGCCCTAACTCAACTCAGCCTCACCTGGAAGGAGCTCAGTTCCGCCGTGTCGGCTCCCGGCTCGAACGGCGTCCTGCTCGGCATCTCCGGAACGCAACTCCTGCTCGATGGCGTCCCGCTCGAGACCACGCCCGCGGAGCGAAGCTTCGCCGATCTGCTGGCTCTCGGCGGTGTCGCAAGCATTCACTTTGAGCGCGACATGACGCGCGAACAGTTCGACCACTTCGTGCGCGCGTTCGCCGGCGCTGGCACCAAGGCTGCTCGCGCCGAGCAGTTGAAATCCATGCTCGCGCAATCCCGGCAGTCGGGAGTTCGCCTCAATCAGATTCGCTTCGTCCCCGATGACGGCACGCTCGCCGACGCTCGCGTCGCCGTAGAGCTCACGACTCGCACGCTGGGTTCGAATTCCGCGGAGTGGCAGTCGTGGTTGAATGATCCGCATAAACTCATTCAATTAATCGCCGCGGCCAGCGCAACGGGCGGCTCCGCTGCTCCCGGAAGCTCGCAAGCTGGTTTTGGAATCGGCGGCGGTTTCGGCACAGGGAGCGGCACTGGCAGTGGTGGCGGTGGAGGTGGAAGTACCGCGGCGCCTTCGGAGTATGGCCCCGTTCAACGCTCCGCGCCGGGACTGCGCTATGAAGTTGCGGGCCTTCCCGAAGAAGCTGTAATCGGCATTCTCCAGCTCCTCGTTCAGTTGGGCGAAGCCAGCAAGGGGAAATCGGCTTCCGTGGATCCTGCCATTTGGCGGCAGAATGTCGCGCGCCTGCCCGAACCAGCGCGGGTGACGCTGGGGGAAGCCTTGGCGAGCGTTGCGGCCGCCGCTCCATCAGCGAAGCCCGGCGAAAACATTCTCGTTCGCTTGGCGGAGGACTTGGCCATTCGGTTCGCGCTCGAGCGTTTCCAGCGCGGGGAAATTCGCGTCAATGCCGTCCGCCAACTTCTCGAGCGCATGGGCCGCGAGGTGGAATCCCTCCGCAAAATGCTGCACGCGCGCGAAGAAAAACTCGCTAACGTGGGGCTCCCCGTCGAATCCCATGCGGACTTGCTCGACCGGCAATTCTGGGCCAGCGTGCCCGAAGCGGGCAAGCGCACCGTTCTGCTTTCTCCCGAAGCGTGGTGCATCCCCCCACGCAACGTCCGCCAATTCGTCGAAGATTTGCTCGACCGGGGCGACGCGGCCACCGCAGGCGCGATTCTGCAGCAGTACGCATCGTGCGTCCGCAACTCTGATATCGAAGCGCGGCGCAAGTCGGCCACCGGCTTGACGCAGTTGGTTGAGGTTTACAGCCGGGTGGCCCAGGAAGCCATGCTCGCGGCCGTCCGCGAGCTCGGCGCCCAACTAGCGGTGGAAAAGGGTCCCGAGGTGCAGACGTTTCTCAGCGCCGCGTTCGTGCGCTTTAGCCAGGAAGCTGTTGCCCGGCGCCGGTATCCCGTGATGCTGCAAGCCCTCGATTCGTTCACCTATTTGGAGCAGGCGCGGTCGAGCGCCGTGGTGGGCTTGCGTTCCCGCTTAGGCGTCGAGAATCACATGCACGAGTTCATTGACGAGGGCTTGCGTGCCTCAGCCTTTCCCGCGGGCTTCGTTGATCTTCTCAGGCGGCTCCCCGAGTCGTCGGTCGAGCAGCTTGCAACACGGCTTGC
>JBGQEW010000136.1:0-5769 GCA_041496565.1 Terriglobia bacterium
AGGATTGTGGCAGTCCTGCCGAACGAGCGGCAGACGATGTGTTTTTCCGCGACGATGGAAGCCTCGGTGGCCCACCTGGTGAAGGACTACTTGAGAAATCCGGTGCGCCTCGCGTTCGGGTCAACGCTGAAGCCTTCAGAGAATGTGCGACTGCAAGCGTTCGAGGTTTCGAGCGACCGCAAGCAGGAAGTGCTGCACCGCTTACTCGCGAGAGAGAGCGGCCGGTGCCTGGTTTTCTCACGCACCAAGCGCGGCGCCGAGCGGATCGCCAAGAATTTGAATCGCGAGGGCATCTATGCAGCCATGATCCATGGCGACCGCTCGCAATCGCAGCGAACGGCGGCGCTGGCCGGATTTCAACAGGGACGATATCGCGTACTGGTCGCGACCGACCTCGCTTCCCGCGGCATTCACGTGCAGGACATCGCACACGTCATCAACTATGACTTGCCCGAGGTGGCGGAAAACTTCATCCACCGGGTTGGACGCACGGGGCGCATGGGCGGACGCGGGGTTGCTTCGACTCTTTTCGTGAGGGAACAACGCTTGGAGCTATTGCAATTGGAGCGCACGCTCGGCATTCGGATCGAGAGGCTGCGAGCGGACGGCGATCCGTCTGAGAAGAAGGATCCGATTCGAGTCGAAATGGGCCGCATGCAATCGGCGACTAGTCCGAGAATGGTTCCGCTTCCAGGGGAATTCCTGCAAGCCCAGATGGAAAGTTAACCTGGCCGCGATCTTGCGAGTGCGCGGAGCCGATCCCGGGCACGGTAAAAGCGTCTGTGATCGCGCGGGCACTGGGCATGAGCACGCGATTTCAGATCTTATCCGCCTCGAATTCCCAGCGAGTGGCTGTGTCCGGAAAATTCTTTTCCGTCCACGCCAACACGACTCGCGGGCGCACGCAATAGACTACGCTCTCCCCTGGAATCACCATCAGCGGCATTTTGTACTTGGCTCTCGAGGCGGCATCAATTTTCTTGAAAGTTTCCTTGTCGCCGACTTCGACAGCTTTTCCTTCCAGGATGACGACGTCGTCGCCCGATTCCAGATGCACGGAGATGGCGGAATTGTGCGCCAGATTGCGCGCTTTGCGTGTGGAACGCGCCGTACCGAAGTAGAAAGCGCCGTCGAGCCAGAAGCCCCAGACCGGAATCGAGTGCGGACGTCCGTCGGGACGCGCTGAGCAGATCCAATAATTACGCGAGCGCGCCAGCCGCTCCTCGGCGTGACTCCAGGGCAGGAACTGTTGGCGCTGCTTCAGACCGTATAAAGCAGGCACGTGCGGCAGTCCGACGCTGAACCCGTGCGTTTGGCTGGGATGAGTCTGAGCACCCGGTTTCGGCATTGGTCACCTCGCGGTTCGTGACATTGTATCGCGGTGCAAATCAAACTCAAAAGCGGCTGCGGCAGGCCAAGAGATTCGATGCCAGAGCGGCCGGCGTTTAGGGACGAGTCAATGTACTCGGGCGCGCCACTCTTCTCGATGATTCGCACGGGAGTGCAGTAAGATGGCTCTCCGGAAGATGGCCGAAGCACTGCACGAGGGGGAAGGAGCGTTATCTGCCTCTTGAGATCTCGAAGTAGCTGCGGCGGACCCAGGACGGCCCCTACAAGAGCATTCGAAAAGCAATAACTCAAGAATTTGGCAAGCCGCCGCCGACGAAGTGGACGATTTCGTAGCGGTCGCCGGGCTGGACGGGGGTCTCGCGCCAGCGCGCGCGAGGTAGGATTTCGAGGTTGCGCTCAATGGCGACGCGGTCGAGCGCCATTCCCAAATGCGCGAGCAGCTCGGCAACGGTCGAGCCGTCGGGCACATCGCGCCGATCGCCGTTGACGTGGATCGTCATGACGCCGGCGTCTTCGCCTTCGTGCGCAGCGCGTAGCGAACTTCGTCGCTTCCCGTCTTGGCTATGACGCGGATCAGCAATTCAGCGCCCCCAGGAGCGATCCGCGGCATCGGAAAAATCAGTTGCGCGCGGCCCTGCTCATCGCTGCGGCCGGTGAATTTGATTGGGCCCTGCGTGCCCTCCAGCATGACCTGGATTTCGGCGCCGGGAAGCGGCGTACGTTCCGGGCGAGAAAGCACGCTGATCTCGAGCGTGGCCGTCCCGGCCGCCACCCACGAAGCCGGGTTGAGCAGTTGAACCTCAACGCCCTGGCGGGCCTGCGCTACCTTTGCCGCGTCGGTATCGAGATCGACCTTGATGACGCCCGAGCGGAGGCCCTCGATCACGGTGCGGTGGTGCTGTTCCACTCGCTGGCGAAGCCCTTCTTCCTTCGCCGAGGACGCCCCGGAGAGATCCGCGCACTCCTCCGACCGCCGGTGGAGGACGCGGCCCTGCTGGTAGACCACCGTCTCGATGAGGGGACGACTCTGGCCGCGCACCTCGGTCTGCACGTGGCAGACATGCGAGCCCAGGCGAATGTCCGTGTTGAAGCCGATTTTCAGCAAGCTGAACTGTCTCCCCAGTCCGCGCGCGGCGCGATCAGACCGGCCTCAAAGAAATGCCGACCACTTGATTGACCGATGCGCTCCCAGGCCGCTATTATAGCAACGACGAAAAAATGAGCAGCAACTACCTGAATGCGTACGCCCCATTGCTCATCCAGTTTCTGGCGGCGATGGGGCTTTCGGCCGTGATCATGTTGCTATCGGCGCTCGTCGGCCGCCATCGCTTCTCGCGCGCGAAAATGCAGCCGTACGAATGCGGGGTCGAGCCCACGGGCGATGCCCGCGAGGCATTCCCGGTGCACTTCTACCTCGTGGGTATGATATTCATTCTGTTCGATATCGAAGCAATCTTTTTGTATCCCTGGGCGCTCATTTACCGCGAGCTGCACACGTTTGGCTTTATCGAGATGGTGTTGTACATTTTCATCCTGTTGGCGGGCTACCTTTATCTTTGGAAGAAGGGCGCTCTGGACTGGAATCGTTAACGGCCCGCCGGAAGCGACGCACCTGTGGAACCGCCAGACATCGAGAACAGCACGGTTGTATCTAAATTAAGGGCGTGGGACGAACACGCAGTTGCGGAGACGATTGCTTTCCGCGGCGAACTCACACTGGTGATCCCTCGCAAACACTTGCTGGCGGCCGCGGAATTCCTGCATGACGACCCGGAGCTTCGCTTCACTTTCCTTTCGGACGTCATGGGCACGGACCGCTTCCCGATCGAGCCGCGCTTCGAGTTGAACTATCACCTGCTCTCGCTCGATCGCCGCGAACGCCTGCGGTTGAAGGTGCGGGTGGCGGGCAACGATCCGGTTGTGCCGTCGGTGGTGCCAGTGTGGCCGGGCGCGAACTGGCACGAGCGCGAAGTCTTCGACCTTTTCGGCGTGCGCTTCGAAGGCCACCCGGATCTCACGCGCATCTTGATGCCGGATGATTGGGAAGGCCACCCCTTGCGCAAGGATTATCCGGTCGAGGGCCCGCGCTGAGCGATGGCAAGGAATACCGAACGATGACGACAACCATTGAGACCGTAACCGGCGCCGCCCAGACGATGATTCTCAACATGGGCCCGCAACACCCGTCCACGCACGGCGTGTTGCGCGTAGTGCTGGAACTCGATGGCGAAACGGTGGTCAAGGCGAAGCCGGTGATCGGCTACCTGCACACGGGGATCGAAAAAACCGCGGAGGCCAAGACATACTCGCAGGTGATCCCGCTGACTGACCGGATGGATTATCTGGCGCCGCTTTCGAACAATCTCTGTTACTGCCTGGGGGTGGAGAGGCTGCTCGGGATCGAGGCGCCGAAGCGCGCGCAGTACATTCGCGTACTGCTCACGGAGTTGACGCGCCTCAACTCACACCTGGTGTGGGTGGGCACGCACGCCATTGATCTGGGCGCGATGTCGGTGTTTCTCTACTGCTTCCGCGAGCGCGAGGAGCTGCAGCGCATTTTCGAATTTGTCGCCGGGCAGCGGATGATGACCAGCTACTTCCGCATCGGCGGACTGGCCCTGGAACCGCCGCCGGGCTACCTCGAGCGCATCGAAAAGTTTCTCAACGCGTTGCCTGCCCATCTCGACGAATACGAGGATCTGCTGACGCGAAACCGCATCTGGCTGGGGCGCACCCAGGGCGTGGGCGTGCTCAGCGCGGAAGACGCAATCGCGCTCGGCGTTTCCGGGCCGACGCTGCGCGGCAGCGGCGTGGCTTACGACGTGCGCAAGTATTTCCCGTATTCGAGCTACGAGGAATTTGATTTCGACGTGCCGGTGCAAACCGCGGGAGACGTTTACGCGAGGTATCTGGTCCGCGTCGCGGAGATGCGCGAGAGCATCAAGATTGCGCGCCAGGCGATGAAGAAAATCCCCGCGGAAGGGCCGATTCGCGCCGAAGCTCCGGGCATCATCCCGCCGCCACGCGAAGAGATGAAGACCTCGATTGAAGGTCTCATCTACCATTTCAAGATTTTCACCGAAGGATTCGCGCCGCCGCCGGGCGAGGTTTACCAGGCCATTGAATCGCCGCGCGGCGAGCTGGGATTCTTCATCGCGAGCGACGGTTCGCCCAAGCCGCACCGCCTAAAAGTGCGCGCCCCTTCGTTCGTGAATTTGCAAGCGCTGCCCAAGTTGGTCGAAGGCCGGCTGATCGCCGATGTGGTCGCCTGCATTGGCACGATCGATATCGTGCTGGGCGAGGTGGACCGATGACTCGCGGCGAGTCCAGCCAGACCATGCAGCTCCCGCCAAAGCTCGAAGCCAAGTTCACCGAACTGATCGGCCGATACCCGGTGAAGCGCTCGGCGCTCATCCCGATGATGCTGTACGCGCAAGACCATTACGGCTTTTTGAGCGACGAAATGCTCGAGGAAATCGCCCAGCGGCTCGACCTCAATATTCTTCAGGTCACGGAGACGCTGGCCTACTACTCGATGCTGCACCGCAAGCCGATGGGGAAAAATCACGTGCAGGTGTGCACAAACGTTTCCTGCATGCTGCGCGGCGGCCAGGAGATGTACGAATTCGTCCAACAGAGGCTCGGCATCGGAAACAAGGAGACTTCGCCCGACGGCGTCTTTTCGCTCGAAGAAGTCGAATGCATCGGCGCTTGCACCGGAGCGCCCGCGTTGCAGGTGAATTACGATTTCTACGAAAATCTGACGCCAGAAAAAGTGGACAAGCTGCTCGAACAATTGTCCCACAACGCGCCGCCCAAGCCCGCGCCCTACGCTTCCGGAGCGGTGCACGAGCGGCATCCCGCCGAAGTGCCCGTCATCAGCCGCCGCTTCGGCGTCCCCGGCTCGCGCACGATTGAGGTCTATCGCAACCACGAAGGCTATCAGGCGCTGGAGAAGGCCCTGAAGCAAATGACGCCGGACCAGATTGTTGACGAAGTCAAGAAGTCGAACCTGCGCGGGCGCGGCGGCGCGGGCTTCCCCACCGGAATGAAGTGGAGCTTCGTGCCGAAGGACGTCTCAAAGCCGAAATACATCCTCGCGAACTGCGACGAGAGCGAGCCGGGCACTTGCAAAGACCGGCCGCTGCTGGAGTTCGATCCGCATCAGTTGATCGAAGGAATGGTGATCGCCGCCCGGGCCGTCGGTTCGCACATCGGCTACGCGTACATTCGCGGCGAGTACCGCTACGTGCTCGACATCATGGACGTCGCGATTGCGGAAGCTTACGCGGCGGGCTATCTGGGCAAGAACATTCTTGGCAGCGGCTTCGATTTCGATCTCGCGACGCACACGGGGGCCGGCGCGTACGAATGCGGTGAAGAATCCGCGCTGATGGAATCGCTCGAAGGCAAGCGAGG
>JBGQEW010000137.1:0-5658 GCA_041496565.1 Terriglobia bacterium
CCGCGAGCGGGTCAAGGTCCGGGAATTTTTCGGCCAGCCGGATGCCGATCTCCTCGGCGTTATCCCAATCAAACGTCCCAGGCATCGCTTCTCCTTCGTTGCCTTGTTCTAGTGCTCCGCTTCCTTCGCAAAGTTTCGATTCCATTCCGGAATTTCGATGACAATGTCGCCCGTGCCATCGGGGACACACTGGCATGCGAGGCGCGATTTCGCCGTCACGCCCGCGGCCTCGTCGAGCTGATCGAGCTCCGGGTCCGATGCCTCATTGCACGACTCCAGGCCCTGATGCACGATCACGTGGCACGTCGAGCACGCGCAAACGCCGCCGCACGCGTGGTCGAGCGGAATGTGGCATCCCTGCGCGATGTCGAGGATGCTGCCCGGCAGCCCGTCGTGCCCCATCGGGAATTTCTCGGGATCCATCTCGAACGTTTTCCCATCCTTGCCAAACGTCACTTTGAATTTCTTCGTCGCGGGCGTGTATTTGGTTTCCGACTCGATGTATGGATTTTTTCCGCCCATAGTCTGCCGCTCCTCACGCCCCTCTAGACATCTTCGAGACGCTTCCCTTCGAGCGCCGTGTGCATGGCGCTGTTCATCACCAGTTCGGCGAGATGCATGGTCGCCTGATTCAGTTCGTCCACGCGCGCGCGGACTTGTTTGTAATCTGTGCCTTCCCTTGCGGCACGCAAGTTTGTGACGGCCGTGTTGATTGTGCGGCGTTCCTCGGACGGGAGCAGCGCGTCCGGTTGTTCGCGCAGCGTTTTTTCCGTCGCGCGCAGCATCGTCTCGGCCTCGTTGTTCGCTTCAATCAATTGCCGCTCGGCAAAATCCTGCTCGGCATATTCGATGGATTCCTCGAGCATCCGCTCGACTTCGGCATCGTTCAGCCCGTAGCTCGGCTGCACTTCGATGGAGCGCTCTTCGCTCGTTCGCAGATCCCGCGCCGCGACTTGCAGGATGCCGTTCGCATCAATCAGGAATTTCACTTCCACTCGCGCGAGGCCGGCCGGCCCCGGCGGCACTTTCAATTGGAACCGCGCGAGCGACCGGCAATCCTTCGCCAGCTCGCGCTCGCCCTGCAGCACGTGCAAGTCGATTCCCGTCTGCTTTTCGACGCCGGTGGTGAACAGCTCCGACGCGCTCGCGGGGATGGTCGAATTGCGCGGGATGATCTTGGCCACTACGCCGCCCATCGTCTCGATGCCGAGCGAAAGCGGAGTCACGTCGAGCAGCAGCATGTTCTTCACGCCGGTTTCGAGGATGTCCGCTTGCACCGCCGCGCCGAGCGCGACCACTTCGTCCGGATTCAGTTCGCAATGCGGCGCGCGGCCAAAATATTCGCCAACGGTCTGCCGCACCAGCGGAATGCGGGTTGAGCCTCCGACCAGCACCACTTCGTCCATCTCCGGCGGCTTGAGCTTCGCATCGGCCATCGCCATTTTCACCGGCGCCATCGTTCGCGCGAGGATCGGTCGAATCAGCTCGTCGAGTTCCGCGCGTTTGATTTCCCGCACGTACGAGCTGCCCGAAGGCAGCGCAAACCTTACCGTCGTTTTCTCCACGCCGGAGAGCTCGTGCTTCGCGCGGATCAGCGCCTTGCGCAGTTCCTGCAGCGCCTCGGACTGTTGTCCGAGGTCCGCGCCCGATTGCTTGCGAATTTCGCCCCGCGCGAGCGCCAGCAGCGCGTTGTCGATATCGTCGCCGCCCAGGTGCGTGTCGCCGTTCGTCGAAAGCACCTGATATATGTCGCCCTCGGTCGTCGAGATCAGCTTCAGAATCGAAATGTCGAACGTGCCGCCTCCGAAATCGTACACGGCCACGCGCCCGCGCTGCTGCTGATGCAAGCCGTAGGCGAGCGCCGCCGCCGTCGGCTCGTTCACGAGGCGCAGCACTTCCAGGCCCGCCAGCCGGCCGGCATCTTTGGTCGCCTGCCGCTGGGCATCGTTGAAATAGGCGGGCACGGTAATCACCGCGCGATCCACCGCTTCCTTGAAAAATTCCTCGGCCCAGCTCTTGAGCTCGCGCAAAATAAACGCGGAGATTTCGGGCGGCGTGAATCGCTTCTCTCCCAGGCGCACGCGAATCACGTTGCCGCTCTCCGCGTCGATGCGGAATGGAAACAGCTTCAGCTCGTCCTGCACGTCGGCGACGCCGCGCCCCATCAGCCTCTTCACCGAGTAAATCGTTCGCTCGGGTTGCGTCAGCAAGCGACGGCGCGCGGGCTCGCCCACGATGATGCTTCCATCCGCGTCCACGCTCACGACGGAAGGGCACAGCGTCTCGCCGTAGGGTCCCGGAATACACCGGGGCCGGCCCGTTTGCGCATCCAGGTACGCAATCAGGCTGAACGTGGTGCCTAGATCAATTCCCACTACGCGACCCATTACGCCTCCGCTAATTCCTTTTGCACGTTGGCCACGAGGTTACGGACATACGAGCGGCGATTCAGGATTTCATTCATCCGCACCATCAGCGCGCCCTGCGCCGCGCCATCGGCGCTTGCGTCCATGGCCCTGTCCCACTCGCCGAAGATGGTCTCCAGTTCCGCGTCCACCTCGTCCAATTTCTCCTGAAAATTCTTCTGCGCCGCGCCTAGCCGCTCCCGTAGAGCTCCGAGATGGGCGCCTGATTCCCTCGCCTGCCGCAGCTCGTCGAGCGATTCGTTCAGCTCGAACACCTCCTCGAGCAGCTCCGGAGGCGCTTGTTGCTTTGCCGCGCCTTCCTTGCGCACGCCCGCCCGCGCCAGCAGATATTCCACGCGCGCAATCGGATCGCGCAGCGTGCGGAACGCATCGTTCAGCTCCGACGAACGCTCGAGCGAAAGATTGCGCTCATCTTCGCCGGCCCGCACAAAATTATCCGGGTGCAGCTTCCAGCTCAATTGATGAAACCGCTGCTCGAGCTCGTCCAAATCGACGCGGAGTTTTCGCGGCAGCCCGAAGAAAGCGAAATAATCCGCGTCGCGCGGTAGCGGCTGAATTTTTCCGCACGCGGCGCAGAAATGCCCGCCGTCCGTTGCTGTTCGGCAGCTCCAACACACCATGGTGGCGCCCGCATCCGCGCGCGTTTTTGTCACACTCATAGCTCTCTAAAGTTCCGGGTCGCGGAGGAGTGTCCGGCGCGCCGCCCCGCGCGGGGAGATTACGCGGTGAAAGAACTGCCGCAGCCACAGCTCCGCGTCGCCTGCGGGTTCTGAAACACGAAGCCCTGGCGCATCAAATCTTCGTGGTAATCCAGCGTGGTGTTGTTCAGGTAAAGGTAGCTTTTCGGGTCCACGAAAATGCGCGCGCCGTTTTCCTCGAACACCTTGTCCCGCTCGCGCTGCTGAGTGTCCAGACGCATCGCGTACGTCAGACCGGAACACCCGCCCCCCTGCACGCCCACCCGCAGCCCGCCCGTCTCGGCGGGCACGCCGTCCTTCGTAAGCAGTTCGCGGATTTTCACCGCAGCCTTTTCCGTCACGTGGATCATGGTTGTCATCGCGCTCGCCACGGGCGCGGGATCAAATTCAACCGGCACCGCAGCGGAATGTATCGGTGGGCATCAGCCCGACAGGGCGTCCGAGAGGGCGCCGTCCCATCCGGACTCCAGCGCGCAATTAGTGCTGCGCAGTCGCTTCGGCAGCCGACTTCGCTTCCTCGCCCTGCTTTTTCTTCCAGTCGGTGATGGCCGCCTTGATCGCGTCCTCTGCCAGCACCGAACAGTGGATTTTCACCGGAGGCAGGGAAAGCTCGCGGACGATGTCCGTGTTCGAGATTGCCAGAGCTTGCTCAACCGTCTTGCCCTTCACCCACTCGGTGGCAAGTGACGAGCTGGCGATCGCCGAGCCGCAGCCGAACGTCTTGAACTTGGCTTCCTCGATGACACGCGTCGCTGGATTTACCTTCATCTGCAGCTTCATCACGTCGCCGCATTCGGGCGCGCCGACGAGTCCCGTGCCCACGCTCGGGTCGCTCTTATCGAGCGAACCGACGTTACGCGGATTCTTGTAGTGGTCAACGACCTTATCTGAGTACGCCATCAGTTGACTCTCCTCTTCAAGGGTGCCGTGCCTTCCAGACCGTGGCGCTGAACTGCCTTCTCCGACAGCACAACGCGCGGAATTTCCACCGAACGCCCGGCAAAAAGCTGCCGCAGCGCGTGTGAGATCATGTCTTTGCACACACCCAGGCTCTTGAGAAATGCTCCGACTTGCCGCAGCTCATTGAAACGGCGTACCGCGAAAGATGCGCCGTCCACTTTCGGCTCATACGGTGCAAAAACGACGCCGAAACGCTCCGCCGTCCCTCCCAGTGATTGATGAATCGCGATTGTTCCTTCGTATTCCACTGTAATCCACCACCTTTTATGATTGTTATACCGCCTTCCAATTCATCTTGCTCAAATCCACGCCTTCTTTCGCCATCTCGTAGAGCGGCGACAATTCCCGCAGCCGGTTTACGGTCTCGACCACCCGGGCCACGACGTAGTCCACTTCCTCTTCGGTGTTGAACCGCCCGAGCCCGAAGCGAATCGACGTGTGCGCCAAATCTTCACCGACGCCGAGCGCCTTCAGCACGTAGCTTGGTTCGAGGGTCGCGGAAGTGCACGCCGAGCCGCTCGACACCGCTACGTCGTTGATCCCCATCAGCAGCGATTCGCCTTCGACGTAAGCAAAGCTGATGTTGATGTTGTTGGGCAGCCGGTGAATCATCGAGCCGTTGATGAACACCTCGTCGAGCTCCGAGAAAATCTTGTCCTTCAGGCGCTCGCGCAGACGGCGCATCCGCTCGCTCTCCTGGGGCATTTCCTGCATGCAGATTTCGCACGCCTTGCCCAGGCCGACGATACCGGTCACATTAAGCGTGCCGGAACGCATGCCTCGCTCGTGGCCGCCGCCGTCAATAATCGCGGAGAGCTGCACGCGCGGATTCTTCCGTCGAACATAAAGCGCGCCCACGCCCTTCGGCCCGTAAATCTTGTGCCCCGACATCGCCAGCAAGTCGATGCCGTCCTTCTGCACGTCCACGGGAATCTTGCCTACCGCCTGTACACCGTCCACGTGGAAGAAGACGCCCTTCTCTTTCGCGAATTTGCCGATTTCCGCAATCGGCTGCACCACGCCGATCTCGTTGTTGGCGTACATGATCGAGATCAGGATCGTCTTCGGCGTGATCGCGCGACGCAAGTCGTCCAGGTCAATGCGCCCGTCCTTCTGCACCGGCAGGAAAGTCACCTCGTAGCCGTACTTTTCGAGGCGCTTGCAGGTGTCGAGCACCGCCTTGTGTTCCGTCACCTGGGTAATAATATGGTTGCCCTTCTCGCGATACATCTCCGCAATGCCCTTAATGGCGAGGTTGTCCGATTCGGTGGCGCCGCTGGTGAAAATGATCTCTTTCGGCGTGGCATTGATCAGCCGGGCGATCTGCCCGCGCGCGTTTTCTACCGCTTCTTCGGCCTCCCAGCCGAACGCGTGGTTACGGCTGGCGGAGTTCCCGAACTTCTCCGTGAAATACGGGAGCATCGCTTCGACCACGCGCGGGTCCACCGGCGTCGTGGCGTGATTGTCCATGTAAATCGGCAGCTTGATAGCCATCTTGCTCTCCTACGCTCTCAGCTCGACGACCTCAGACGACGGCGAGTCGTCGGTCATCTGAGAAATGGTCACTTTGTTCA
>JBGQEW010000138.1:0-5394 GCA_041496565.1 Terriglobia bacterium
AAAGCTTTCGGAGATTGGGGCGGTTCGCAGTGCGGCTTCTGCACTCCTGGATTCATGATCATCGTTCACTGGCTTCTCCAGCACAACCCGAATCCCAGCGAAGAGGAAATTCGCGCTGCGCTGAGCGGCAATCTTTGCCGCTGCACGGGCTACAGCCAAATGTACCTGGCGATCCGCGCTGCCATCGAGGCCGAGCAGAAGGGGCTTTTAGCGAAATGAGCGAGTTCTCCATCATCGGCAAATCAATCGCGATGATCGATTCCGCCGGGAAAACGACCGGCCAGGGAAAGTACACAGATGACCTCACTGTTTCAGGAATGTTGATCGGGAAAATCCTTCACTCGCCCTATCCTCATGCGCGAATCAAGAGAATCGATGCCCGCCGGGCGCTTGCGCTCGAGGGCGTCGTCACGGTTGTCTTCGGCGAGGATGCGCCGAACAAGTACGGCATCCTCCCGGTTGGACACGACGAGACTGCGCTTGCGGTGGAGAAAGTGCGCTATGTCGGCGACAACGTCGCTTGCGTGGTTGCCGAGTCCGAAGCCATCGCCGAAAATGCGCTTGAGCTGATTGACGTTGAATACGAAGTTCTGCCTGCCTATTTTGATCCCGAAGAATCCATGAAGGCGGAGACGGATCTCATCCACTCGGAAAAGCCCCACAATATCGAGAAGGATTATCACCACGTCTTTGGCGATCCCGAGAAAGGCTTTGCGGAAGCGGATCAAGTTGCGGAAGGCCGCTACATCGCCAATGAAGTCACGCACGCAGCCATGGAGCCGCATTCGACCCTGGCGGCGTTCGACCTGGATCCCTACACCGGACAACTGGGACGCCTGACGGTGTGGTCCTCGACGCAGGTGCCCTACTACCTCCAGCACAAGCTGAGCATCGTGCTCGATATGCCCATGTCGCAGATCCGCGTGATCAAGCCGCTCGTGGGCGGCGGGTTCGGCGGAAAGAGCGAGGTGATTCCTCTCGAAATTATCGCCGCAGTGGCGGCACGCAAGGCGAAGGCGCCGGTGAAGATCACCTACACGCGCGAGGAAGTTTTCCTGGCGCACCGCGGTCGGCCGCGAACGATTGTGGACTTGAAGACCGGCGTGAAGAAGGACGGCTCGATCACTTCCGTCGCGGCCAAAGTGATTCAGGATGGCGGGGCCTATTGCTCCTACGGCGTTGTCACCATTCTCTATTCGGGGGCGTTGCTTGGTGCGCTCTATGATATTCCGAATATCCGCTACGACGGCTACCGCGTTCTGACCAACAAGCCCGCCTGCGGCGCCATGCGCGGCCACGGCACGGTCAACGTCCGATTCGCGTTCGAAGCGCAGCTCGATGAGCTTGCCGCTGCCATCCAGATGGACACGGCGAAGATTCGCGAGAAAAATCTGCTCAAGCCGCCGACGATCACCGTGAACGGGCTGCGTGTGCAGAGCTACGGCCTGCCGGAGTGCATCGAGAAAGTGGTCGAGCGGTCGAAGTGGCGCGAGCGGAAGGGCAAGCTGCCGCGAGGCCGCGGCCTCGGCATCGGGTGCAGCCATTACGTCAGCGGCGCGGCCAATTCAATCATACGGTCAGACATGCCGCACTCCACGGTGAATATCAAAATAGACCGCGACGGTGGCGTCATTGTGTACACCGGCGCGGCCGACATCGGCCAGGGTTCGGACACGATGGTTGCGCAAATTGCAGCCGAGGTGCTGGGCTGCACTCTGGCACGTGTGAAAGTGGTGGCTGCGGATACGGATTTGACTCCGATTGACATCGGTTCGTACTCGAGCCGCGTGACGTTCATGAACGGCAACGCCACTATGCGCGCGGCGGAGGCCGTGAAGAAACAAATCATCGAGGCTGCGGCGAAACGGATGGACTGCGCGCCGGACGACGTGATGATGCGCGAGGACCGCGTCTGGAAGAAGAGCGCCTATCCCCCTTCGGGCCCCAAAGCTCTGCCAAAAGTGCCGGACATCAATGAGCCGAGCGTCAGCGGGCGCGTCGAAGGGCAAATTCTTCGCGGCTCCGTCCAACAAAAGCGCAAAGACGAAGGACCGAAAGATCACATGTCCTTCGAAGAAGCCGTTGTCGCGGCGATCAATTTCCAGGGTGCGCTGACGGGAACCGGTTCGTACGCGCCGCCGCAGGACGCGCGCGGCGGTAAGCACAAGGGAGCGGGAGTCGGCCCGTCGCCCGCCTATTCCTACTCCGCGCAGGTCGCGGAAGTCAGTGTGGACGAGGAGACGGGCCAAGTCACGGTGCACAAGGTTTGGGCGGCGCACGATTGCGGCCGCGCGTTGAATCCAGTGTCGGTCGAGGGGCAGGTGATCGGCTCCGTCTGGATGGGCCTCGGGCAAGCGCTGCAGGAAGAGATGGTGTGGAAGCACGGCCTGCTGATGAATCCTGGCCTGCTGGAATATCGCTCGCCGTCGGCGACCGAGTCCCCGGACATCGAGGCAATTATCGTTGAGAGCTTGGATCCCGAAGGCCCGTTCGGTGCCAAGGAAGCCAGCGAGGGTTCCCTGGCTGCGGTAATCCCGGCGATCGCGAACGCAATTTATGATGCCATTGGCATCCGGCTGCGCGAAGCGCCGTTCACCCCCGAACGCGTTCTCGCGGCGCTCCGCGCGAAGAAGGCCGGTTCCAAAAAGCTGCAAATGACCGGCAACGTTGACCCCACGAATCCCCAGACCTTCCGCGAGCACGGCGGATCGCTGTGGTTCCGCAACAAGGGACCGTTGCGTCACGCGCAAGACCCGGCCGTGCTCGAGCGCGGCGCGCCCGAATCGGAAGCGGGAGGCGACGATTGAGTCTCCCGGAATTTCAGCTCTTGCGGCCTCGCACGGTGGACGAAGCGGTAGCATTCCTCGGACGCCATGCGGGCAATATCCAGATTCTCGCTGGCGGCACCGATCTGATCCCCTCGATGCGGCAGAGGCTGTTCGCACCAAACTACATTCTTGACATCGGTGCAATTGGCGAGTTGCGCGGCATTCAGCAAAATCATGCAGGCGTCGTCATCGGCGCGCTCACGCCGCTCGCCGCGATCGAGCGCAGCGGCATCCTTCGCCGCGAATACCCTGTGCTCGTGGAGGCCGCGGCCACGGTGGCATCGCCCGTGCTGCGTCAGATGGGCACGCTCGGCGGAAACATCTGCCTCGACACGCGCTGCCTCTGGTACAACCAGTCGCTCATGTGGCGCAAGTCTTGCGGCTTCTGCATCAAGAAAGATGGCGATCTCTGCCACGTCGCGCCGGGTGGGACTAAGTGCTGGGCCGCATTTTCCGCTGATACGCCGCCGGCGCTGCTGTGTCTCGGCGCGGAGATTGAAATTGCCGGGCCCCTCGGTGTGCGCCGGACGGCGCTGAAAGATTTCTATACAAACATCGGCGATGCGCGAATGAAGCTTGAGAAGAATGAGCTGCTGACCCGCGTTTTTCTTCCCGTATCGTCCGCGGGATATTGCGGCGCATACCGCAAGCTGCGCATACGCGGCTCGATTGATTATCCGCTCGCGGGCGTCGCGGTCTCATGGAAGCGTTCGAATGGTCATGTGGAAGACGCGCGCGTGGCGATCACGGCGGTGAATCCGGCGCCGCTGCTTGTTCCCGGCGCAGCGAAGTTGCTCGAGGGCGCCGTGCTCGATGAAGAAGTCGTCGCCGCCGCCGGAGAAATCGCCGCCAAGACTGCGAAACCGCTCACCACTTCAGCGCTGACGCCCGAATACCGCCGCGAAATGATCCACATCCTCACTAAGCGCGCGCTCATCGCTTCTACTGCCATCTCAAAGCCCTAGAGCAGGAACACCAAGAATCTGTGCCAGCGGCCGTCTCGCAGTCCTCTTGTCCACTTTCCGAAGCATCCCAAAGCCATTGGAATCTCCGCAGTGCGGTCAGCGTGGCTTTCCCATAATGGTTCTGAACCGGTACGACAGTACTATTGCTCGGGTCCTAGTACTGTCCGGACAATGGTCTGAATACTTCGAGGACGAACGAGAGCCACAGGCGTGACTCCGATTTAGCCACTTTGATGAGCCCTGGATCGAAGAGCATATTCGAGATACCGAACGCTCCCTTGCAGTCCGCAGAACCGTCTGCCGCGCCGCCCGCACGGGCATCGGCCAGCCCGGCAGCGCCGGCGAGTATTCCAGTTTGCGTTGAAGTCCCCGTGCGCGTCTACGGCCCTCGCGGCTCAGTGAACGTCGGCAGCAAGATTGAGCAGACCGAGCCGTTCCTCGAAGAAACGAACACGCTGATCCTGTTCGCCCAGGGAGCCGTCATCCGGCTCTCGGCGAGCGTCGCTGAAGGCCAGGCGCTGCTTCTTACCAATCAGAAATCCAATCGCGAGGTGCTCTGCCGCGTGCTGAGCGTGCGGTCCGCCGCGAACGCGCAAGCCTACGTCGAAATCGAATTCACTCAGCCTCAGGCGAACTACTGGGGCACGCAGTACCCACTGGATTCTTCCGCCCCGGCTGGCGCTCCGGCCATTTCGGTCCCCCCGCGAGCGGTCGAAGTAACGCCATCGAAGCCCAAAGCCTCGCCGCCTCCGCCCCCAGTTGCAAATCGCGTCAAGGAAGAAAAGGTGGCGGCTACGGAGCCCCCTCCGCGCGATGTCTGGAGCGACAGCTTCCCTTCGAAATCATTGCGACTCGATTCCTCCGTCCCCGCAGCGCCAGCCGATGCGACATCCAAGATGTCGCCGGCGGAATCCGCAGCCCACAGGCAACGCATCAGGGCGGCCGGCAATTTCATCACGCCGACCGCAAGCAGCGCAACGAGCGCCGCAGCGGATGCCGTCATCGCGGCGCACGGACTTCTGGAGGCGCCGAATGCGCCGAGAGGCCCGCTTCCTCTTGCAACTCGTGCGAAGCCGAATGCGCACCCTTCGCCGGCGAACTCTCTTTTTGGTGCATCTTCAGCATTCGATCTTCACGGCGGCGCATCGCAGGGTGTCGGGGCATCTTCGCCCCGCGCGATCGGCGATTCCCTCGATGATCCCGGTGAGTGGAAGGCGCCGGCGGATGCCCACCGGCCGCCGGAGAGAAGTTTCGGATACCTTCTCGACGATCAAATGAATTCTCAATCCTCGGGGGATTCCGGGGAGCAGGACGTAGATTCTCGGCGCAATTGGATGATCGCCGGTGCAGCAGTTCTTGTGTTGGTCCTCGCGGGCGGCTGGATTTTCACCCGGGGTCATTCTGCGAGAGGCGCCGAGCCTGCGGCAATTGCAGACTCGACGGTTCCTCCACAGCCAAATCCGGCCGGCGCATCACAAGATCAGGAACCCACGCAGGGAACTGGCACATCGACTTCCACGGTGGCCGTGTCGCCACCGCAGCCTGCCTCCCAGGGCAATTCCGACATTTTCCTAAGCGCGGCTCCGCCCGCAGATTCCAAA
>JBGQEW010000139.1:0-5278 GCA_041496565.1 Terriglobia bacterium
AAATTTCTGGAACGGGAACACCGGAGATTTCACAAAAAAGTGCTGAACAGGAAGTTCCGCCGCCAGTTCGAACTCGCATAGTTTGCGCCCCACCATGAGCCGTGCCGCCAATTTCGCCAGCGGTACACCCGTCGCTTTGCTTACATAGGGGACGGTGCGCGAGGCGCGAGGGTTCACTTCCAGCACGTACACCTGGCCATTCTGTATTGCGTACTGCACGTTCATCAGGCCAATGACGTTCAGGGCACGCGCAAGCTGGGCCGTATAGTCCCGGATGCTGTCGAGCACCGCCGGCTTCAGGGTCACCGGGGGAAGCACGCAGGATGAATCGCCCGAATGGATGCCCGCTTCCTCGATGTGCTCCATGATGCCGGCGATCACCACGTCTTCGCCGTCCGCGAGCGCGTCCACGTCCACTTCGATCGCATCCTCGAGAAACTGGTCAACGAGCACCGGCTTGGGGGCACCTTCGCTCATCAGCGCGGCTTGAGCGACGTATTCCTCCACGGTTTTTAGATCGTATGCGATTACCATCGCGCGTCCGCCCAGCACGTAGCTGGGCCGGACGAGCACGGGCAGGCCGATCTCGGTGGCAACCTTCACGGCCTCCTCGGATACCAGAGCCGTGCCGTTGCGCGGCTGAGGGATGCCGAGCTCGTCGAGCAGCTTGCCAAATCGCCGCCGGTCCTCCGCCAAATCAATGGACTCAGGCGCGGTGCCGATAATGCTCGCACCGTTGCGTTTCAATTCCATCGCGAGGTTGAGCGGCGTTTGGCCGCCGAATTGGACAATTACGCCCTGCGGCTTCTCCCGGTCGAGCACGGCGAGCACGTCCTCGAGCGTGAGCGGCTCGAAGTAGAGGCGGTCGGAGGTATCGTAATCCGTCGAAACGGTTTCGGGATTGCAGTTGATCATGACCGTCTCGTAGCCGTCCTCCTTCAATGCAAACGACGCGTGGCAACAACAGTAATCGAATTCGATGCCCTGCCCGATGCGGTTCGGCCCGCTGCCGAGAATCACGATCTTCGGCCGGTCCACCGGGTCCGATTCGTCTTCTTCTTCGTAGGTGGAGTAGAGGTAGGGTGTGAAGGATTCGAATTCCGCCGCGCAGGTGTCCACGCGCTTGAAGACGGGACGCACGCCGAGCATCGCGCGGCGCATGCGCACCGCTGCGCCAGTCGTCTTCCAAATGCGCGCCAGCTCCTCGTCGCTTGCTCCCGTTCGCTTCGCCTCGAACAACAGCTCTTGCGGCACCGTTTCGAGCGTGACGGCCGCAAGCCTTTGATCCAGCGCCACCATTTCCTCGATTTGGCCGATAAACCAGGGGTCAATTTTCGTGAGCGAGCAAACCTCTTCCGCCGGCATGCCGCGATCGAGCGCCGCAAACAGCCAGTGAATGCGGTCCGGCCCGGGCACATGCAATTTCTCGCGCAGCAGCGCCGTGCTCACCTCCGCGGGCGCGCGCCAGGGCGCGTGCGGCTCGAGCGAACGGATTCCCTTGCACAGCGCTTCCTTAAATGTCCGGCCGATGGCCATTACCTCGCCGACGGATTTCATCTGAGTCGAGAGAGTGGTGTCCGCACCGGCGAATTTTTCGAATTGCCACTTCGGGATTTTCACCACCACGTAGTCAATCGCCGGCTCGAAGGACGACGGAGTCTTTTTCGTGATGTCGTTGGGAATTTCGTCGAGCGTCAGGCCCACAGCCAGTTTGGCGGCGATTTTTGCGATGGGGAATCCGGTAGCCTTGCTCGCCAGAGCCGAACTGCGCGAGACGCGCGGGTTCATCTCGATCACGACCATGCGGCCGGTCTCGGGATGCACCGCAAACTGAATGTTCGAACCGCCCGTTTCGACGCCCACTTCGCGGATGATGGACGCCGAGGCGTCGCGCATGCGCTGGTATTCCTTGTCGGTCAGCGTCTGGGCAGGCGCCACGGTGATGGAATCGCCCGTGTGAATGCCCATGGGGTCGAAATTTTCAATCGAGCAAATCACCACGAAATTGTCGCGAACGTCGCGCATTACTTCGAGCTCGAATTCCTTCCAGCCGAGCAGGGATTCTTCGACGAGCGCTTCGTGGACGGGGCTGGCATCCAGGGCGCGCGCGATTGCGTCGCCGAATTCCTCGCGGTTGTAGGCGATCGAGCCGCCGGTGCCGCCCAGCGTGAACGAGGGGCGAATGACCACGGGGTAGCCGAGCTGGTCGGCGAGCTTTACCGCGTCGGGCACGTTGTTCACCAGCGCGGAGGCGGGGACCTCGAGGCCGACCTTGCGGCAGGCATCCTTGAACCACAGGCGGTCTTCCGCGATTTTGATTGCGCGCAAGGACGCACCGATCAGCTTCACATTGTATTTTTCGAGGATTCCGCCCTCGGCGAGCTCGACGGCGAGATTCAGTCCCGTTTGCCCGCCGACGGTGGGCAGCAGCGCGTCGGGGCGTTCGTGCGCAATGATTTGCTCGAGATACTCTCTCGTCAGGGGCTCGATGTAAGTGCGGTCGGCGACTTCCGGGTCCGTCATGATCGTCGCCGGATTGGAATTCACCAGAACGACTTTGTAACCTTCCGAGCGCAGGGCCTTGCACGCCTGCGTGCCGGAATAGTCGAACTCGCACGCCTGGCCGATAATGATCGGCCCCGAGCCGATAATGAGAATCTTCTGGATGTCGGTGCGCTTCGGCATTTAGGCCCTGTGGTCGCTCATCATTCCTACGAACTGGTCGAACAAGTAGCGCGCATCGTGCGGGCCGGGTGACGCCTCCGGGTGGTACTGCACGCTGAACAACGGAAGCGACCGGTGCCGCATACCCTCGTTCGTGTGATCGTTCAAATTCACGTGCGTGATTTCGACCTCGCTTGACGGCAGCGAGTCCGGGTCCACGCAGAAGCCGTGATTCTGCGCCGTGATCTCGACCTTGCCGGTGAGAAGGTTCTTCACAGGATGGTTCGAGCCGTGGTGGCCAAACTTGAGCTTGAATGTGCGGCCGCCAAGAGCGATGCCGCACAATTGGTGTCCCAGGCAGATGCCGAAGATCGGCACGCGCCCGAGGAGCAGGCGAATATTTTCAATCGCGTAGGTGACCGGCTCGGGATCGCCGGGGCCGTTCGATAGAAAGACGCCATGCGGTTTCATGGCAAGAACGTCTTGGGCCGATGTTTTTGCCGGAACTACAGAAACGTCACAGCCATTATCCGCGAGCAGCCGCAGAATGTTCAGCTTGATTCCGAAATCGTACGCCACGACTTTGTAGCGCTGCGCGGCCGCCGCGCCAAATGACTCACTCCCTTCGTGCGAACTTGCGGCGAAACCTGCGTCGCGGTGGGCGGGTGCCTTCGCCAAATCAATCGAGCGCTTCGTCCACGAATACGGTTTCGCGCACGTGACCCGGCTGGCGAGCTCGAGTCCCGCCATCGCGGGCAGCGCACGCGCCTCTGCCACCAATTGATCTGCGGGCGTGCCGTCCGTTGCGAGAATGCCTCGCAACGCGCCTACCTGGCGAATGTGCCGCACCAGGGCGCGCGTGTCGAGGTCCCAGATGGCAGGGACGTTGTGACGTGCGAGGTAGGCTTGCGCACTTTCCGTCGAACGCCAGTTCGAGGCGAGCTGCGCAAACTCGCGCACGATCAAACCTTCGATGTGCGGCTTCGCGGATTCCTCGTCGTCAAGATTTGCACCGACGTTGCCGATGTGGGGATACGTAAGGCAGACACACTGCCCGGAATAGCTGGGATCGGTGAAGACTTCCTGGTAACCGGTGAGGCTGGTGTTAAAAACGACTTCGCCGCCACGGCGGGTGCGAGCACCCGCGGCGCGGCCATTAAATATTCGTCCGTCCTCGAGCGCGAGAGTCGCGCGACCTGCCAACTGCTGCGTCAGCTTGTCCTCCCCAATTGTTCATCGTGAGTCAGCCGAAACCGCCGGGATGATACCAAAATGATCTACCGGCCAGTAAGCAAAAACCGCTTTTCCGTAAATAAATCGCTGGGGCACCGGCCCGAACACGCGGGAATCGTTCGAACTGTCACGATGATCGCCCATCACAAAATATTCGCCGACGGGCACGACCACCGGCCCATAGTTCGAGCCGTCGAAGAAGCTGTCGGGAACATAGGGCTCGGCAACGCGCTTGCCGTCGATAAAGAGTTTCCCTCGGCGGATGTCAATTGTCTCTCCCGACAGGGCGACAACGCGCTTGATGAATGATTTCGACCGGTCGAGGGGATACCAAAAAACAACCACGTCGCCGCGTTCGATCGGCTCAAACCGGTACACGAACTTGTTAATGAAAATGCGCTCTTGATCGGTGAGGAGCGGCGCCATGCTGGTGCCTTCAACCTTCACCGGCTGGTAAAGAAACACGATGATGACCATGGCCAGACCCATCGCCACGGCCAAGTCGCGAGCCCAATTCCGAATTTCGCGCCGGACAGGAGAAGGGGAAGGTGTCTCAGTTGGGGGCAGGCTGCTATTTGCGGCGTCTAACATTTTTCTTTGTCGTCCTCACTTATATCACGGCAGGCCAATACTCGCCAACCGCGAGATGAGTGAAAGTTCGCGCTTCCGAAACATTGGATGCTCGCCCAGGCCACGCAGTTTGCCCGGCGGTTCTACCAAGCGAGGAAGTTTACTTGCTTTCGGAGGTAATTTTGAAAAGGGAGATATCCCGGCTGACGCCAAACGTGAAGCCGGTCTTCGCGTCCGGATGATAAAGACCTGCGATTCCCGCCACGTCCCAGTGGAATCCGCCGGCCAAAATCTGCAGGCCGAGACGCGCCTGGCCACTGCTCTCGGTGCCAACCAGATCGTTGGTAACTTTGCGCGAGGATTGCCGGCCGGAAGCTTCTCCAACGAGATTCACGTTGCGAAAGACGGGATAGGAGAATGCAACGCCGTAAACAGTCACATCATTTTGCGTAAACTTGCTGAGCGGGGCCTGCAAAATCCCGACGCCAACATCACCGAAGAGCTTCAGCTTTCCGATGTGCTTTTCGAGAATCACCATGGCGAAGACGTTGGTCGTATTCGTCCCAATCCCCCGCTGCTGATTCGAGTTCGGCATCTCGAATCCGAAACGGAAGGCGAATGCCGGGCGGCGCTTGCCTTCGCCGATGATTCGTACCTTCGTCCATAGGGAGAAATCACCCGCATCGCTTGTGGATGCGGACGAGGGCAGATCGAGCGGCGTGAAACTTGCGTCCTGGTTCTTGATGGTAAGAAATTTTCGCGCGGCGCCCTGGAGTTGCAGTTCTACGATCCTGCCAACGCCCAGCCGAAG
>JBGQEW010000140.1:0-5219 GCA_041496565.1 Terriglobia bacterium
CGCGGGTGCGATCGGCTTGATGCAATTAATCCCGCCCACGGCGCAAAAGCTCGCCCGGCAATTGCGCATCCGGTATTCTCGGGCGCGCCTCTTTGAGCCGGAGTACAATCTCCGCCTGGGGACGGTCTATTTTGCGAATCTGCGCAAAAGTTACGGCAGCGTGGAAGCGGCGCTCGCCGCGTACAACGCGGGCGAAGATCGCGTGGCGAGTTGGGAGGCGGGACGGACCTACGACGAGCCGGCCGAATTCGTGGAATCCATCCCGTTCACCGAAACGAGAGAATACGTGCAGGTCGTGATGCGCAACGGAGCGATTTACCGCGCGGTATATTCACAGCCTGCCGCTGGAGGCGCGGCCAAGGGAGAAAAGTGATGAACCCCGCACATCCGGAACGAATCGCAACGCCGGGCGCGCGCCTTTCCGCGAAGGCGGAACGCTTCACCGAATCGGTGATCCGCGAGATGACGCGTCTCGCAATGCAGTACGGCGCCATCAACCTCGCCCAGGGCTTTCCCGATTTTGCCGCGCCCGCGGAGATCAAGCGTGCGGCGCAGGACGCCATCGAGGCCGACGTCAACCAGTACGCCATCACCTGGGGCGCGAAATCGCTCCGCAACGCCATCGCCGAGAAATTCGCCCGCACCCAGGGAGTCACGGTTGATCCCGAGCGGGAAATCACCGTTTGCTGCGGCGCCACCGAAGCGATGATGTCGGCCATGATGGCCATCATCAATCCCGGAGACGAGGTGGTCGTCTTCGAACCGTTCTACGAAAACTACGGCCCCGACGCGATTCTTTCCGGCGCCACGCCGCGCTTCGTCAAACTGCACGCGCCACGCGGAGACGAAGGCTGGTCGTTCGATCCCCAGGAACTTGCGGCTGCGTTCACGCCGGCAACAAAGGCCATCATCCTGAACACGCCCAATAATCCCACGGGAAAAGTATTCCGCCGCAAGGAGCTCGAAGTGATCCGCGACCTTTGCGTGCGCGCGAACACATTCGCCATCACCGACGAGATCTACGAGCACATGCTCTACGACGGCGCCGAGCACATCTCGATTGCCGCGCTCGAGGGTATGCGCGAGCGGGCGATTACGATTAACGCCCTGTCGAAAACCTACAGCGTCACCGGCTGGCGCGTTGGCTGGGCGATTGCCGCGCCGGAGGTGGCCGGGGCGATTCGCAAGGTGCACGATTTTCTGACCGTCGGCGCGGCGGCGCCGTTGCAAGAGGCCGGCGCTGTGGCGCTCCGCCTGCCGGAGAGTTACTACCACAAACTGGCAAGCGACTATCTCGCGCGCCGCAACAAAATGCTCGGCATTCTCGAAGCTGCCGGATTCCGCTGTTTCAAACCGCAAGGCGCGTATTACATCATGACGGATATTTCCGCATTCGGTTTTCCCAACGATTTGGAGTTCGCGCGGTATCTCGTAAAAGAAATCGGAGTGGCGGCGGTGCCAGGTTCGAGCTTCTATCACAAACCTGCCGACGGCGCGCAGCACCTGCGCTTCACATTTTGCAAGAAGGACGCGACACTCGAGGCGGCCGCGGAGCGGCTCGCCAAGCTCCGCCCGAGCCGCAGCTGAGAGGCGTGTGGAATGCCTCGCTCGAAAGAATCTTCCCGTCGAAGCTGTGCTAGAATCCGCCAGTCACCCCCGGAGAGCAAATCGCATGGCCATCCAATTCGATCTGATCCCGCAAAGAACGCGCGTTACAGGCAATGGTGATGGCGCCGCTCAGGACGTCAGCGGCAATCCGACGCGCACGTTTCTCTGCACGCTCGAAATCTTCGAGCAGATCGAGCAGGAATCTCTCGATGTTTCGATTTGGGGTTCCGCCGACGGGGAAAATTGGGGCGCCAAGCCGCTCTTGAAGATCCCTCAGTCCTTTTATCGCGGGCACGTCAACCAGATCTTGGATCTGACAGTTCGTCCGGAAGTGAAGCTTATTCGCGCCCGCTGGGAGCTCACCCGCTGGGGTCGCGTCGCCCCCACGCCGATGTTCGTCATCGGACTGCATTTCGAAGAAGTCCCCGCCTTCGCCCAGGCCGGCGCGGCCACGAAGCTGTCCAGCGCCAGCTAAAGCCCCATCCGGAGCGCTTGCACCAGCAATCTGCTTCAAATTTACGTGGGAGCACGGGGTGAGAAGCTGGTCAATTCCCTGTGGTGGAGGCTGCCCACCCCGTTAGTGGTGCTCTGTACTTTCTTAGACTAACGAGACCGACAAACGGTTCCCAATTTGGCGTGAAATCTTTGGGGGCATTCAGGGCTTTGGCGGCTCCGCGGTCGGGGGTTTCGCCTGAGCCATCGAGCGTTGCACTTTTTCGCGCAATAGCTTTGCTTGTTGGCCTCCGGGGCTGTCCGGATCGAGTTTAATGCAAATATCCAGGTCTTGGAGCGCTGCCACGGTGTTGTTCATCCGCAGATGAATGTTTGTCAGTAACTTGTAAACGCCGAGTGCATCGGGTTTGAGGTTGCGGGCTTGCAGAGCGGATGTTTCTGCCTCCTCGAGGCGTCCCTCGCCGAACAGGACCCGGGCCAATTCGAACTGTCCGAGCCAGGAAGTGGACTCAGATTCGAGCCCGCGGCGAAGAATTTTCTCGGCGTCCGCGAACTGGTTTCGGTCGGCTAAAAGCGCGCCCAGGCCCAGATCGGCGCGCCCGTATTTCTCCGTGCTTAGTTCTATTGACTTGCGAAACGCTGCTTCGGCCTCTTGCGTTTGCCCGAGCTGCCAGCGGGAAGCGCCCATCTCGTAGTAGGCCTCATAGCAGCCGGGGGCACCATCAATCGCAGTCTGGAAATCCGCGAGGCTGCCTTGCGGATCTTTCTTGCCGTAGAGCTTCTTTCGCCCCTCTTGCAGCGAATCGCGAACCCTTTGCGGCAGCGCAAGCTCGTGCACAGAGGTCGTCGGGCCGCTTTGAGACCGCCCCTCCGCCTCACTGCTCTTCAGGAAGATACTCACGCTGCGATTCGAGCCGAAGGTCAAATCCACGCTCTCATGAACGGCATCGTATCCCGATTCAGTCACTTGGATAATGTAACCGGCTGGCGCCAGTCCTCGGAAGGAGAATCGGCCGTTCGGATCGGTGAACGTCGTCGCAACCACTCCGCCGTGAGGGGAGAGCAGTTCAATCTTGATATTGTCGAGAGCCGTCCCGCTTCTCGGACCGTAGACCATTCCTTCGAGATGCATGGTTTGGGTCTGAGTGGGTCTGCCTCCAATCTGGGCAGTGCACGGTGTCACTGCAAGGAGCGCGCAAGCGAACGTCAAGACAGAAAGGATAGCGCGGCGCATGATAACCTCCCGATTTCGACCGTGGCGCGATTGTACCACCGCTCTGTCCCGAACGGGGGTTTCCGATCGCCCGTCTCCGATCGGCTAGGGAGTAAGTTCGAAAGTCTGCTTGTAACTCGGAATCAAGATCGGCCAGTGGAACCTGGCTTCGAGCGTCGCGCGAAAGGAGTGCATAGCCTCGAGCTCGCCGTGCACCAGAAACGTTTGCCGTGGCGGTGCGCTAAAGCCCGAAAGCCAGCGCGAGATTTCGTTGCGGTCGCCGTGTGCGGAAAACTCTGTAAGCTCGACCACCTCCGCGCGCACCGGCACGTCTTCTCCGTGAATGCGCAGCGTCGCCGCATGGTCGAGCAGCGCGCGGCCCCGCGTGCCCTGCGCCTGATAGCCCGCCAGCAGCACGCAATTGCGCGCATCCGGCAGCCGCCGCGCCAGATGGTGAAGGACGCGGCCGCCCGTGCACATCCCGCTGGCCGAAATAATGATGCAGGGCGTGTTGATGCTGTTGATCTGCTTCGATTCTTCTACCGCGCGCGTCATGTGGACTTCGCGCATGTTGAGCGGGTCGCCCGAGCCGTCGTCTTCTTCGCGCGTAAAATCGAGGTCATGGTCTTCGTGATGGTGTGCGTACAATTCGGTGACGTTGATGGCCATCGGGCTGTCCACATACACGGGCAAGTGCGGGATGCGCTGCCACTCCTCCAGCTTGCGCAGCACATACATCAAAGTTTGCGTGCGGCCTACGGCGAACGCGGGAATCACGATTGCGCCGCCGCGCTTGGCCGTCCGCGAGACCGCCTCCGCCAGCAGCTCGTATTTCGTGTCGGCGGGATGATCCCGATCGCCGTAGGTGGACTCGCACAAGAGATAATCGGCGTGGTTCGGCGATTGTGGATTCTTCAAGATTGGCTGGTCGTAGCGTCCCAGGTCGCCGGAAAACACGACGACGATGGATTTGCCGTTTTCGGTGATGGTCAATTCCAGGGACGCGGATCCGAGAATGTGCCCCGCGTCGTAAGGCCGCACGCTGAATTGCGGGCTGATCGTGAATGGGTCCATCCGGGGAATCTGCTGGAACTTTTGCAAGGTCGTTTGCGCTTCTTCCACGGTGTAGAGAGGCAGGGGAGGTTTGTGGCGACTGTAGCCTTTCTTTTCGGCGTAGGCCGCGTCTTCTTCTTGCAGATGCGCGGAATCCGGCAGCAGATATTGGCAGAGCTCGTAGGTCGCGGAGTTCGCGTAGATGGGCCCGCGATAGCCGTCGCGCACCAGCCGGGGCAGGTAGCCGGTGTGGTCGATGTGCGCGTGCGTCAGGATGAGCCAGTCAATCGTCCCTGGATCAATTGGCAGCCGCTCCCAGTTGCGCTGTTTCAGCTCTCGCGAGCCTTCGAACAGCCCGCAGTCCACCAGTAGCCGTTTGCCGCCGGCTTCCACCAAGTATTTCGAGCCCGTGACCGTCTCAGCCGCACCCAGAAAAGTTATTTTGGCCATAGGCGCGTCATTGTAGCCGAACCTGCGGCATGCCCCACGTCTAATTCGGGCCGCAAAGTGATGAGGAAGAATTTGGTGGAGCCGGCGGGGTTCGAACCCGCGACCTCCTCGATGCCATCGAGGCGCGCTCCCAGCTGCGCTACGGCCCCACCGAACAGGAAAGCGACTGCACTTTTATAGCATCCCGTTCGACAAATGGTCAATGGAATCAGTGTACTGGGTTCATCTGGCGGCACTTGCGCCAGGCCCCGGAATTGCTCATTCCGAGGCATGCGGCAGCCAAAACGGACATCCCGGAGCACCTTTTCTGGTATCCTAGAAACAAAGGCACCCGGTTCGGTGTCTAAGAAAGTGGCAGGCATTTTGCGCGGCTTCGACCCGGCGGGCCGACTTCTCGCGGCAGGGCAACCGGGCAGCCCGTCAGGCGAGATAAGTGGACAAG
>JBGQEW010000141.1:0-5179 GCA_041496565.1 Terriglobia bacterium
CAGGCAAATTCCCAGCGGGCTTTCGGGATCAGGTTCAGCCGGTCGGCCAAGTGCAAACGCAACTGTCCGGCGACCAGCGCTGCGGCATCGCTGTGCGCAGTCTGCTCTTTCGCGGCGAGAGCAACCACCATGTCTCCTCGTTTCGTCCCCACCGTCGTCGCCAGTTTTTTCAAACCATCGGCGCCCAGGTTTTTCTCGAGCGAGGACGAAATTCCGTCGGCGGCGACTTTCACCGTATAAAGCCCGCGCGCGCCAAGCGATTTCGCGTGTTCCGCGATCTCGTCGAGCTGCTTGCGCGAAAGCGCCGCCGCTCCCGGCACTGCGAACGCCTGCACGCTTCCTTCGATGTGCAGCGTCTCGCGCGCCGGCTCGAACAATGCGGAAACGTCGTGCAGCTCCATGCCGAAGCGCAGATCGGGTTTGTCGCTGCCGTAGCGCCGCAGCGCTTCCTTATAGTCGAGGTGCCGGAACGGCGCCTTGGCATGAATCCCCGCGACCGCGCAGGCGCGCACCATCACACGCTCGATCACATCGAAAATATCCTGCTGTCGCGGGAACGACATTTCGAGATCGAGCTGCGTGAACTCGGGCTGGCGGTCGGCGCGCAAATCCTCGTCGCGAAAGCAGCGCACGATTTGGAAATAGCGGTCCATGCCCGCGATCATCAGGATTTGCTTGAAAATTTGCGGCGATTGCGGCAGCGCGTAAAACTGGCCGTGATGGATGCGGCTCGGCACCAGATAATCGCGCGCGCCTTCGGGCGTCGAGCGCGTCATCATCGGAGTCTCGATTTCGTAGAAGCCCAGCTCGTCGAGCGTCTTGCGAATCTCGAGTACCACGCGATGCCGCAGCGCGAGGTTACGATGCGGCTTCGGCCGCCGCAAATCGAGATAACGGTACCGCAGCCGCGTCTCTTCACTCGCGGTCACTTCATCTTCGATGGAAAATGGCGGCGTCTTCGCCGTGTTCAGGATGTGCACGCGCGACGCGAGCACTTCCACTTCGCCGCTCGGCAAATCCGGGTTCGGCTTCTGCCGGCGCATGACTTTGCCTTCGATGGCAACCACGTACTCCGGCCGCGCCTCGTCCGCCTTCTTGTGCGCCTCGGGATGCTGGTCCCGGTTGCAGACGATTTGCGCGATGCCGGCGCGGTCGCGCACATCAAGGAAAATTAATTGCCCCAGGTCGCGCCGCCGGTGGACCCATCCCGTCAGCACCACGTCGCGTCCCGCGTGCGCCGCGCGCAATTCACCGCAATAATTTGTGCGTTTCAGGTTGCCGAGAAGATCGAGCAAGAGTCCCTAACCCCCATTCGGATGCTAACGACCGCTACGCTTTCGCTGACGCCTTCAGGAATTCTACCAATTCTGCTTCGCCGAATTTTTCCTGTTCGCCCGTCGCCAAATTCTTCAACGTGAATTGTCCCGACGCGACCTCGTCGTCACCAATAATCACCGCATGTCGCGCGCGCAACTTGTCCGCCAGACCGAGCGCCTTCTTGAACTTTGTTTCTTCCGCCGGAATTTCAACGGACAAACGCTCGCCGCGCAGCCGCCGCGCCAGGCGCACCGCCGCGGGATACGCGGCTGCGCCCATCCACGCGACGAAGACGTCGAGGCTCGCGGTTGCCTGCGCCTTCCCGGTCTCCTGCAAGGATAGAATCAACCGGTCTGTGCCAATGGCGAAGCCGATTCCCTTTGTCGGCGGTCCGCCGAGCAACTCAACCAATCCGTCATAGCGCCCGCCGCCGCAGACAGCGTTCTGTGAGCCGAGGCCCGGCGCCGTGATCTCAAACGTCGTGCGCGTATAGTAGTCGAGGCCGCGAACGAGCCGCCAGTTGATCTCGTATTGGATGTCGCGCAGCTTTAATTCTTCTTGCAGCTTTGCAAAATGCGCGCGGCAGTCGGCGCAAAGATGGTCGGAAATTCGCGGCAGCCTCTCAATGATGGCCTGCTCCTCGGGCATCTTTGAATCGAGCACGCGCAGCGGATTCGTCTCGATGCGCCGCTGGCTGTCCGCGCCGAGCTTTTCTTTAACTTTGAGCAGTTCCGCGCGCAGCAGCTCGACATATTTCCGCCGGCACTCTTTGCAACCGATGGAATTCACGGCGAGCGTCGTCCCTGTCAATCCCGCGCGCTCGAAAAACACTACGAGCATCTCGATGAGTTCCGCATCAATCGCGGGTGCATCGGATTGGCCAAGCACTTCTGCGCCAATTTGATAGAACTGACGGTAGCGGCCCTTCTGCGGCCGCTCGCGCCGAAACATCGGCCCCATGTAATACAGCTTCACATTCCCCGGCAGGGTGTGCATCCCGTGCTCGATGTAAGCTCGGCACACGCTCGCTGTTGCCTCCGGCCGCAGGACAACACTCTGCCCAATCTGCAGGTCGGCCGCTAAGAAAGAGCCTCTTTCTACTTGTCTCGCCCACTCACTGCTTCCGACAGCTCCAGAATCGATAACGCGTAAGAGCTCCTTGTTAACCTCGTCTAGCCCCTGAAGTATCTGAACGTCGGATGTAGTCCTTTCAAGCCGGTCCTGCTCGAAGGCTAACTTCCAATGCTTAATGAGCTCAACAAAATTCCGCTGGAACGAAAGTGGGTCCTTCGGGTGTGGTCCTGATCTCACAAGGCCACGCCATTTTTCCAGTTCTCGTGAGCCGTACAAATCGAAGGCGAACATCTCTTTTTGCACAACATCCGTCTCGCTGCCAATCGACCGCGCAAAAAGCTCGGTCTGTTCAAAAATCGGCAGGCGGATTTCGCCGTAGCCATACGCCGCGAAAACTTCGCGCGCGGCGGCTTCGACGCGGTTCCAAAGCGCGCTCTCGGGCGGAAGGATGTCGCGGACGCCTTTGATGGCGTGGAATTGTCGCTTCTCGGCCATTTTAGTTCCCTGCATCCTTGCTTCCCTGTTTCCCTGCCTCGGCGCGATAGGTTTCCTTGTACTCGACGTAGTGCGCGGCGTAGAGATCGATTGATTCCTGATCCGCAGCCGTCAACGCGCGGCGAAACTTTCCCGGATGCCCCATGAAAAGGCTGCCGGGCGGGACAACGGTGCCCTCGGGCACGAGCGTTCCGGCGGCAACAATCGTGCCCGCGCCGATTTTCGCGCCATTCAAAATAATCGAGCCCATGCCGATCAGGCAGCGCGACTCAATCGTGCAGCCGTGGAGCACAACTCCGTGGCCGACCGTCACGCTGTCGCCCAGGATGAGCGGAAATTCGTCCTTCATCACGTGCAGCACCGACCCGTCCTGGATATTCGTACGCGCGCCGATGCGGATGTAATGGACGTCCCCGCGAATCACCACGCACGGCCACACGCTCGAGTGCTCACCGATCGTCACGTCGCCGATCACGACCGCGGCGTCGTCCACGTACGCGGTAGCGGCGATCTGCGGCGTTCGGCTGCGGTAGCTGCGGATCAATTTTCGACTCCGGCGACAATCCGAGCGCAACACGAGCGTTGCGCCCATCGGAATAAACACGCAACGCTAACATACGCATCGCAGACTGACAAGAAAACCGAAGCGGAGCCGCACAGCAACGCAAATCAACGCTGATGAGCGATCTATCTTGTATAGGCACGACATGCCGCGTCCCTACGAGTCCCACGTCAAAGTGGCAAGGTCAGAGGATCTGCACCAGGGGGCCGGTGGCGGACAAATTGACGACCGAGAGCCGCGCGGCGACGTTGCGCGACATGGCATAAAGGCTTTTCGCGCCCGGCGCGTCTTCGCCGAACGCCGTGACGGGCTTGCCTCGATCGCCGCCGATGCGAATCTGCGGATCGATTTCAATCTCGCCGAGGAACGGCACGCCGAAGCTCCGCGCCATCTGCTCGCCTTCGCCGTGCCCGAAGACGTCGATGCGGCCGTTGCAATGCGGGCAATTGAAGTAGCTCATGTTCTCGACCACGCCCAAGATTTCGACATTCACCTGGCGAAACATTTCGATGGCCTTGCGCACGTCGGCCAGCGCGACTATCGAAGGCGTCGTGACGATCACAGCGCCGCTGACGGCCACGCTCTGAATCAGCGTCAACTGCACGTCGCCCGTGCCCGGCGGTAGGTCCACGATCAGGTAATCCGTCTCGCCCCATTTCACGCTGCGCAGGAATTGCTGGATCACGCTGTGAAGCATCGGCCCGCGCCAGATCAGCGGCTTGTCGCCCGGGCTGAGCAGACCCATCGAAATCATCTTCAAGCCGTACGCTTCGACGGGAAGGATCACGCGCTCGCTTTCCGCGCGCGGCTGTTCGTCCGTGCCGAGCATCAGCGGCACGTTGGGGCCATACACGTCGGCGTCGAGCAGGCCCACGGAGGCGCCCATGCGCTGGAGGGCGATAGCCAGATTCACGGCGACGGTGGTCTTGCCCACGCCGCCCTTGCCGCTCGCGACCGCGATCAGGTTCTTCACGCCGGGAATGGGCGCTTTGTCTCCCATCGTGCGGCCCGCAGGCACCGTCGCGCCAAAGCGCAGCTCGACATTGCGCACGCCGTTCACCTTGCCGAGCGCGGCGCGGACATCTTTCTCAATCGTCTCGCGCAGCGGGCAGGCCGGCGTGGTCAAATTCACCAGGAGCGAAACCGATCCGTCGCGCACCTGGATGTCTTTCACCATGCCCAGCGCGACAATGTCCTTATGCAACTCGGGATCGTTCACCCCGCGCAATGCTTCGAGTACGGCTTCCTGCGTCACTCCACTGCTTGCCATTGATTTCCTTTTCTAGACGATTGCAATTTTCGACTCCCGCGCCGGATCTTGCCGAAGCAACGGGCGTGAGCCTTGAGCGCGCGATCTGCATCTAATCATAGACTCCGCGGTGGCTTGCCACAAGCCAGGCAGCGAACGCCCAGGAAACCATTCCAGGCGACGGTCTTTGCACCCGCCGCACGATACAGGATAAAATGATTGGGTTGAGCATCGCTGGATTCAGGAGACAGTCCAGCCGGTGGATCTGCTTTTGATTTCTTGGGGGAAACCGAGGGCGGCCGATCGCCGCCTCTCCCGCACGCAATGCAAGTCGACACCTTGGTTGACAAGGTAATCGCTTCCTTTATCGGCACGAAGCACGAGCGCGACATCAAGCGCATCATGCCGCTCGTCCATGCGATCAACGCACTCGAGCCGGAAATGCAGAAGCTCACCGACGCCGAGTTGGCCGCAAAGACGCC
>JBGQEW010000142.1:0-5165 GCA_041496565.1 Terriglobia bacterium
GGCGAACGGGGGATTCTGGGTGCCGCGCCCGGTCCTCTCGAAATTCGTGGATTCGATTTTACGCGGAAGCACGGGCAATCGGATCAAGATGAGCGGGGCGAGCGACTTGAGCCGGCGCGAGCAGGAAGCCCTGGATTCGCTACTTGAAAACCTTTCGAACAAGGAGATTGCCTCGAAGCTGCATATCTCCGAACGCACGGTCAAGTTTCACGTCTCCAACCTGCTGCAGAAGTTCGGCGTGCGGCGCCGCGCCGACCTCATCCTGCTGTGCTACCAGCGGCGGCCACCCTCCAATTGAAGGTTCGGAGCTTACAAGGATTCCCGGCAGGCAGGAACCGCTCTACGTGTGATCCGGATCAGAGCGATTCTGCGTCTTGGCGCGAAAAAACAAAATCCGTGCAGGTCTCGATCGGTTCATGGTTGCGAAGAGGCCGCTTCAGCGTGTATCCCGGCAAATATCCGTACGGCATCGTAATATTTTCCAGGCGGTAGGCATGAAAGCCCGCGCTCTCGAACATCCGGAGAACGTCTTCGGGCTGTTTGCCGAAACGAGCCAGGGGCTCCGGATCGATTTCGGCCACGATCTCCAAATCGGGCCGCATGGACGGAAGTAACTTTTGCAGGTCGGCAATGGCGAACCACGTTGCGCCTTCGATGTCGATTTTCACAATGCGCGCATTTTGAGCTTCCTCGGCCCTAAGAAGCTCGCACAGCGGCTCTGCTTCCACCTGGCACTCCACCTCATACTCCGGCGTTGCCAGGATTGTGGTCCGTCCGATGTTGTCATCCGACGCTTGGTAAATGTCCACCGTCCCGCGCTTGTCGAACACGGCGCGATTGATCGCCCGAACATTTCGCGCGCCGGCTCGGGCCACGTTTCGCTCGAGTCGCTCGAATATCGTCGGCGAAGCCTCGATGGAAACCACGCGGCCACTCGGACCGACAAACTTGGATGCCAGCAGCGTGAAATAGCCGATGTTGGCGCCAACGTCTATAAACGTGTCGCCCGGCTTCAGCCTTCCCTGCACCCACTGCGTCAGGTTCGGTTCCCAAGCCCCGAAGTAATAGATGTATTTTTGGATCAGGTCCCGAGTGTTGCCTTCGATGGGGGCGCCGAACACCGTCCTGGCCACGAATGGCTGCGACGTCCACGCAAAGAACGGCTCAATCACGTGGTGCCACAGGAAATTCTTTCCGAAATTCCATGGGGCATAGCGGCAGTAGGAACGCAACAGGGGATTCAGCGTGCGCTTGATTGGATGACCCCAAATCTTTCGGGCCCGGCGTGGCTCGACGCGAGCGGCGGCGCGATCCTTCTCGTAACTGACGGCGACTAATGACAAGGCATCACCTCGTTCCGGTATAACTTAGGATTTGCCACGCAAGAACGCTATAGAGCGCTGGTACTATGATAATCCCCCACTCGCTCTAGTCATCGCTAACTCGTTGCAATGTGTCGGGATATTCAATCCGCTTTTGGAACTTCGAGTAGCTCCGTGGCCTTCTGGAGATGTTGAGGACGGTTAAATATTCTTTGTCGTTGCGATGGCCAGGTTGCGCGCCAGCCTCGCCATCCATCCCGGAAGTTGCGCGATCAAGCCTTTCAGTTTTAACTTTGTCGAGCGAAATTCCGGCGGAACGTCCCCCATCAATCTCCGCGTCAGCTCCAAGTCCCCCGCTTCGAATGCGTCGGATGCGGCGCTGGCGCTTCGAATCCTGATTTGCTCCCGGATCGCCGCCTCGTATTTCATTGCCTCAGGCTGATGCGCCAGCACGTATCGCAGGATTTCGATCTCGCCTAACGTCGTCGGCAATGGACTTGCCGAAACGTTTGCCCCATGTTTTCGGATGCCGGCGACCGGCGCGGTGGCCACGCCAATCGGGGGATGGACGACGCAACGCAGGTGGAATTCTAGATCTTCCGAGAGAACTCGGCTCAAAGCCTCGTTCCAGTGCCCCACGCGATCTAGAAAACTGCGCTTCATCACCAGCGTGGACACAAACACCGGCTGAAAATGCAATAGGCTCTCGAATAGAGGCGCATCCAGCGCGAACAAGTCCTGCGCAATGTCGCGCCGCGGAAGATCCCAATAACCGCGAGGCGCTAAGTCGAATTTCGTGCCGGTTGACCACTCCTCACCGGTTACGAGGCAAAAATTCGTGAAGCCGTACTCGACGTCCGGCGCCTTCTCAAATAGCCGCGCCTGCACTGCCAGCTTTTCCGGATGCCAGAGGTCATCGCTGTCACAGAACGCGATCCAGGGAGCGCTGGAATGCGCCACACCCACGTTTCGCGCAGTGCACACGCCGGAATTTTCGATGCGCACATATTTCACCGGAGGCTTGTAGCCCTTCACCACCATTTCGGTATTGTCTTGCGAGCCGTCGTCCACCACGATCACTTCGGCCGGTGGATGCGTCTGCCGAAGCATGGAATCAATGGTCGCGGGAATCAGGCTGGCGCGGTTGTAGGCTGGAATCACTACGCTGACTTCAAAAGCCATGGAGCCGACTCCGATCGCACGCCGCAGCGCCTGGTGAATGGTTTGAAGTCAAATGATGGCCGGCCCGAGCGCCGTGCGGAATCGACGAACACAGGCCGCGCTCTCGTACAACGCTTCGATGGCGCGAGGTCGTCCTGAATATTCGTCAAGCCGGTTGCCGATGATAACTCTGATGCAGAACCCATCGCTGTGAATCACGGCATTTCACGGATGACTCTTTAAACACTTCCGGTGCGCCCGAGCCCGTCGGCGGAAGACTGCTGGGAAGTGCCCCTCGGAAGCAACTCGGGGATAACGGGAAAAGGCTTTCCACCTTCCATGCGTATTGCAGGCCCCGGGTGCGCTTCCCTGTACCCGCATCCAACCTCAAGTTTCCACTAGGTTTAGCATCGATTGTGCAAAGATGTTCACGACCTGGAATGCTGATTGCTTCACATTCCTGCTCCACAATTGCTTTTCGGAGGAAGAACAAACACTGTGTGCGGAATCGTTGGCTACCTTGGTTCGAGGCCGGTTGTACCGCTGCTGCTCGATGGCTTGAGGAGACTCGAATATCGCGGCTATGACTCCGCTGGTGTCGCTATTGCCGGAAACGGCCATGGCCTGGTTGTTCGCCGCATGCCGGGGAAATTGATCAACCTCGAAGAATCGCTGGATGCCGCTCCCATCGATGGAACGTACGGACTCGGCCACACGCGCTGGGCCACGCACGGCCAGCCGAGCGAGCGCAACGCGCATCCGCACAGGGATTGCCACGGGCGCCTCGCCGTGGTCCACAACGGGATCATCGAAAATTATTGCTCGCTGAAGGAGCGCCTGACCGCCGAAGGCCACCAGTTTGCTAGCGACACCGATAGCGAAGTCGTCTCGCACCTGATCGAAAGTTACATGAAAGGCGACATCATTGCCGCCGTGCGCCGGGCCGTGGGCGAACTGCACGGATCTTTTGCCATCGCTGTCATTTCCCTCGACGACCCCGACAAGATCGTCACCGCTCGGATGGGTGCGCCCGTAATCGTTGGTATCGGCGAGAACGAAACGTTTGTGGCCTCCGACGTCGTTCCCGTTCTGCCCTACACGCGTCAAATTCTGTATCTCGAAGACGGTGAAATCGCCGTCCTGAGCCGTCGTGGCGTCGAACTCACCGATTTCCAGGGCTTGCCGCGGCTCCGCCCGCCTCAGCAAGTGCTGTGGGACGCACAGCGCGCGGAGAAGGGCGGCTTCCAGCATTTCATGCAGAAGGAGATCTTCGAGCAGCCCTGCGCCATTCGAGACACTCTCGATGGCCGCGTCGAATGGGAAGCCGGCCGCGTAAATCTCTGCGAGCTCGGCCCCGTGGCTGAGGCGCTGTCCAGCGTGGAACGCATTCACTTGATTGCCTGCGGCACATCGCTGCACGCCTCGCTCGTCGGCAAGTGGATGATTGAGACTCTCGCGCGCGTTCCGGTCGAAGTGGATTACGCTTCCGAGTACCGATACCGCGATCCTCTTGTGAATCGAAAGACGCTCGCCGTCTTGATCAGCCAGTCCGGCGAGACGGCCGACACGCTCGCCGCCGGGCGTGAAGCGCGCGAAAAAGGCGCGCTGACCGTGGCGATTTCCAACGTGCCTGGCAGCACCCTCACTCGTGAGGCCGACGCCACGCTGATTACGCAAGCCGGCCCGGAAGTCGGTGTCGCCGCCACGAAGACTTTCTCGGCCCAGTTGACGGCGCTCCTCCTGCTTGCACTCGAGATCGCCCAGCGCCAGAAACGCCTGTTACCCTCGGCGGAGCGCACACTGCTCGCGGAACTCGCGCGAATTCCGGCGCGCCTCGAACAAACACTCGAGACCAACGACGACATCGCCGCTCTGGCAAAGGGCCTGTGCCGCGCTCGCGATTTCCTCTTCCTCGGCCGCGGCCTGCACTTTCCGATCGCGCTCGAAGGCGCCCTGAAGCTGAAGGAAATTTCCTACATTCACGCCGAGGGTTATCCCGCCGGCGAAATGAAGCACGGCCCGAACGCTCTGATCGATGAAGAGCTTCCAGTCGTCTTCGTCGCCACGTATGAGCCTGGCAATCCCGCTTCCGAGCTGCGCTACCAAAAGACCCTGAGCAACATGGAAGAAGTCAAGGCGCGACAAGGCATCGTCATCGGCGTCGTGAACGAAGGGGACCAGGAAGCACGCCGGCGTTGCGACGGCGTCATTGAAATTCCGCCGACGATGGACTTGCTGCTGCCCCTGCTCGCCGTGGCTCCAATGCAATTGCTCGCTTACCACATCGCCGTGCTCCGCGGCTGCGACGTGGATCAGCCGCGCAACTTGGCAAAATCCGTCACGGTCGAATAACAGGTTCGGTTTCGAGCGATTCGTCTCGAATCTATCGGTCGTGCGCTCAGTCCATCCGGGGCGCTGCCCGCTAGACAAGTTTCAAACACCGCAAGTCATCACAGTTCGCCAGCGACTTTTTTGCCGGCCGCCAGGCTGCTCGCACGTTTGTCTTGGAGCCTTCATCAGCCTGTCATCTTCGCAGGGCCCGCAGTCCTGACCTACCCAAAGGTGCCACCGGTTGGCTACCGGGACTGTTAAAAGTTTTGCCTATTTCATTCCGGAACAGTCTGTAAGCAACAGAATATAAAGCACTTATTAGCTGCTCGAATGGAATGATTCTTGCCAACA
>JBGQEW010000143.1:0-5146 GCA_041496565.1 Terriglobia bacterium
CAACCATCATGCGCATCCGGTTTCGGCGCGCCACGGCCTGAAGTGGTACGAGGTTGACATGAATTGGTACGGCATCTGGATGCTCAAGAAACTGGGGCTTGCCCAGCAAATTCACTGTGCCGAACTCAAATCCCTGGAACGTTCGGACGAGCGAGCCACCGCTGCACCGCAAAGCGATATGGTTTCCGCACAACCCTGATCACGCCGGAGTCGCGATTCCGCTTCGGCCCAGGCCGCACGGCCGCGGCCCAGGTGCCTCCGGCGGTCAGCCTCCCAATGAACTGATTTTGATTCGCTCCTCGTCCGCCCAGCCTCCGAATCCCCGATTTCCGAATGGTCTATGTCCCAAGGTGGGTGCAAATCTGCCAGCCGAACTTGAATTTACCAAGTTCTTGACGCCTGCGGTCCGCGGTACAATCTCAGCGAGGCACCATGCGCATCACGAGCCGCCGTAAGGCGATCGCTTTCTTCGTTGTGCTGGGCGTGTGTCTGGTCGTCGTCGCGGTGGCGCTGAACGTCGGCTGGATCATCCTGAGCTGGCGGGAAGGAGTTCTGCTCTTCCTGGGAGTTATTTTCTTTGCGGCGATCATCGGCGGCATGATCGTGAATACCGGATTCCTCGTGCGCGAGATTCGCCGAAACGAGCAGCACGACAGCTTCATCAATGCCGTCACACACGAGCTCAAGACGCCCATCACTTCGATTCGCCTCTACCTGGAAACTTTGCAACGCCGGGAAATGGACGAAACGCAGCGCCAGCAGTTCTACCAGTCGATGCTGCTCGACACGGATCGTTTGCTCGGAACCGTGGAGCAGGTGCTCAAAGCCGGCGAGGTTGGCTACACCCGCGCCTCGCAGGTCCGCACGAAGATAGAATTCAGCAGCTTGGTTTCCGAATGCATGGAACTTGCCCGCTCGCGCCATCATTTGCAGCCGGAAGCCCTGTGTTACTCAGGGGCGCCGAACGGTTCCGGCATTATCGTGCAGGGCGATCCCGAGGAGCTTCGCACCGCCGTCTCGAATGTGCTCAACAACGCGATCAAATACTCCGGTGACCGCGTGGCAGTGTCGGTGCAGATCGAGACGCCGGATGAGAAGCGCGTGGTGCTGCGGATTCGCGACCGCGGGGTCGGAATTCCCGCCGGCGATCTGAAGCACATCTTCAAGCGTTTCTATCGCTCGCGCAGCCGATCCTTGTCGCGCGTGAAGGGCACTGGGCTGGGCCTGTTCATCGTTCGAGCGATTGCGCGCACGCACGGTGGCAAAGTGTTCGCTGAAAGCGAGGGAGAGGGCCGCGGCACGACCGTTACCTTTGAATTCCCCCGGAGTGCCGCATGAGTCGTGTGTTAGTCGTCGAAGACGAAACCCACCTCGCCGAAGGCTTGAAGTTCAACCTCGAGGCGGAAGGTCACTCGGTGCAGTTGACCGGCGACGGCGAATCCGCCCTCGAACGCCTCCTCAAGTCCCGAGAACACTTCGACGCCGTCGTGCTGGATGTCATGCTCCCGATGAAGGACGGATTCGACGTAGTTTCCGAGCTGCGCAAGGCCAAGAACTACGTCCCGGTACTCATGCTGACGGCGCGAGGCCGGCCGGAAGACGTGCTGAAAGGATTTTCCGCGGGCGCCGACGATTATCTGCCGAAGCCCTTTGAACTGCCCATTTTCCTGGCGCGCCTGCAAGGTTTGCTCCGCCGGAGCGAATGGCTTCGCGGCTCGCAAAATCGTGGCGCGGGCCGGACGGCCGCCAATAAGAAGGAAACTGCCTCAGACCCTTCCGGTGATTTTGACGTGTTCTCGTTCGAGGGGAAGACGATTGACTTCGGCACACTTGAACTGCGGACGAACGGTAATACCATCCAACTGACTCTCATGGAAGCCAAACTTCTCCGCCACTTGATCCGCAATAGCGGACGAACTGTGTCGCGAAAGTCCATCCTCGAGGATGTGTGGGGGCTGTGCGAGGATACGGACACGCGCGCCATCGACAACTTTATCGTGCGGCTGCGGCGCTATATCGAAAACAATCCATCGAAGCCCCAACATCTTCTGACCGTGCGCGGCGTGGGTTATCGCTTCGTCTCTTAACTCCCGTCCGGTGCAACCTTTCTATTGGCGGGCGCTCGCGCCGTTGCTTTTGCGTCTCGTGGTATATTTTCCGCTCCTTGTGAAAAAACGATGACCAAACAATATCAGTCCGTCAAATGGGTGCGCGCGTTCCTGTTTCTGGGCGTCCTTGCACTTGCGGCTGGCTACTCGGCGGCGCAAAGCGTCGACCCCAATCTCTTCTCCGGCATGAGGTGGCGGATGATCGGCCCGCACCGCGGCGGCCGCGCGCTCGCCGTCAGCGGCATTCCCGGCCAGCCGAATGTGTATTACTTCGGTGCGGTGGCCGGCGGCGTATGGAAAACGACGGATGCGGGGCAAATCTGGAAGCCTGTGTTCGACGAAGAGCCGATCGCATCCATCGGCGCCCTGGCGGTGGCGCCGTTGGATCCAAACGTGATTTACGTGGGTACCGGCGAGGCCGACATGCGCTCGGACATCTCGATCGGCGACGGCGTTTATAAGTCCAGCGATGGCGGGCAGACCTGGAAGAATATCGGGCTGCGCGACAGCCGGCACATCGGCCGCATTCTGGTGGATTCGCGTGACCCAAACGTCGTACTGGTGGCTGCCCTCGGGCATGCCTATGGGCCGAGTGCGGAGCGCGGTGTTTTTCGCTCGACTGATGGTGGCGCGACCTGGCAGAAAGTTCTGTATAAGGATGAGAACACCGGCGCGATTGACCTTGCCTGCGATCCGAACAATTCCAGAATCGTTTACGCCGCTCTATGGCGAACGCGTCGCCCGCCCTGGAGCACCTATCCCCCGATGGGCGGCCCCGGGAGCGGTTTGTACAAGTCCACCGACGCCGGAATCACATGGCATCAGATCTCGGGACATGGTCTGCCTACGGAAGGAGTTGGACGCATCGGGGTGGCGGTGGCGCCTGGCGAGAATGGCAACCGTGTCTATGCGCTGATTGACGCGAAGGCCGGAGAGGGCGGGCTATATCGCTCCGATGATGCAGGCCAGATTTGGAGTCACGTAGGACGCGATTCCCGCATCTGGGGTCGCGGCTGGTATTTCGGCGGAGTGACGGTGGACCCCAAGAATCCGGATATTGTTTACGTCGGAAACGTCGCGCTTTACCGCTCGATCGACGGCGGCAAATCCTTTACGGCGATCAAGGGCGCCCCGGGCGGCGATGACTACCATTCGCTTTGGATCGCGCCCGAAGATTCGCAGCGGATGATTCTCGGAAGCGATCAAGGCACAGTCATCAGCGTGGATGGCGGGCAGACGTGGAGCTCGTGGTACAACCAGCCCACGGCGCAGTTTTATCACGTCATCACCGACAATCAGTTTCCGTATCGCGTTTACGGTGCGCAGCAGGACAGCGGCACCGCTTCGGTCACGAGCCGCAGCGACTTCGGCGCCATCACATTTCGCGATTGGTTTTCCGTCGGCGCGGGTGAAGCCGGTTCCATCGCTCCCGATCCCGCAAACCCGGACATTATCTTTGGCGGCGACACGAGCGGAACCATGTTTCGATTTGACCGGCGCACCGGACAAACGCAGAACATTTCTCCCTCGCCGCATCAGGGATATGGCTCCCCCATTTCGCAGCGAAAATATCGGTTCACCTGGACCTCGCCACTCGTATTCTCACCGCAAGATCCGCACGTCTTGTACATGGGCTCGCAATATCTCCTGAAAACCACCGATGGCGGGACAAGCTGGCAGGAAATCAGTCCCGACCTGACCGGAGCGGAGAAGAGTGCGCCGGCATCCAGCGGGCCGCTCGACGTCAGCAACGCCAAGCGCCGCGGCTATGGTGTGGTCTACGCGATTGCCCCTTCGCCGGTCAGCGACGGCCTGATCTGGGCGGGTACGGACACGGGCTTGATTCAATTGACGCGCGACGGTGGCAAGTCGTGGACGAACGTCACGCCGCCGGGGCTGTCCGATTGGAGCAAGATCAGCGTGATGGATGCTTCGCGGCACGACGCGGGAACTGCGTACGCCGCGGTGGATCGGCACCGGTTGGACGATTACAACCCCTACATTCTTCGAACGCACGATTACGGCAAGACGTGGACGAAAATCACAAATGGAATCATGGCGCCCGCGTATGTGCACGCGGTGCGCGAAGATCCCGAACGCAGGGGATTACTTTTTGCGGGAACCGAAACCGGTGTGTACGTGTCTTTCGACGACGGCGATCACTGGCAACCGCTGCAGCTCAATCTGCCGGTGGCGCCGGTGCATGATCTCGTCGTGCACGAAAACGATCTCGTGATCGCCACGCACGGCCGTTCGTTCTGGATCCTCGACGACATCACGCCCCTTCGTCAGATTGACGCGAGCGTAGCGGCGTCGGACGTATACCTCTTTCAGCCCGAGACAGCCATTCGCGTTCGCCCCAATGTCAACGTGGATACGCCGCTGCCGCCGGAGACGCCGGCCGGTGAGAATCCGCCCCCCGGCGCCATCCTGGACTATTACTTGAAATCGGCCGCTCCGGGAGAAGTCACACTCGAGATTCTCGATGAATCGGGCAATCTGATTCGGAGATATTCGAGTGAAGATAAGCCGGAGACGCCGAAAACTCCGCCGGCGTTTACGAGCAACTGGATTCGCCCCGCGCCTCCGTTGGCGAAGAGCGCGGGAATGCAGCGATTCGCCTGGGATTTGCGCTATGCGAAGCCGCCCGCGCTTTTCGATTCGTATACGATGGCCGCGGCGTTCGCTCAGGGCACGACCAATCAGCCGGAGGGCCCTCTGGTTCTCCCGGGAAATTATCAGGTGAAGTTGACCGTCGCGGGACATTCGTACACGCGGCCCGTGACCGTTCAAATGGATCCGCGAGTGACGACTTCGCGGACCGATCTGGCCGCTCAACTTCAGCTCGGATTGAAAATCTCGGACCTGATGAAGAAAAGCTACGAAACCTATGCCGAGGTCCGCGACCTGCGCGGACAGCTCGATGCGTTGCGGAAGCGCCTGGCGGATGAGCCGCGTGGCAACCCCATCGTTACGGCTGCGACGGAACTCGACGGCAAAGCCCGGGCCCTCGAAGGCAGGGGAGAGCTGGATGGCAC
>JBGQEW010000144.1:0-4992 GCA_041496565.1 Terriglobia bacterium
CCGTGCGGATTCCCTCCGGAAAGCTGCGCTTCCATCTCGCGGAATCCCGCCTCGTACACCGTGACCATCGGCGAACCGCTCGTGGCCACGCGCAGCGTCCGCGGATCGGGAAGCACTCGCCCCGCGCGGAACATCTGCAGGAATTTACGGCTCTGAGGATCGATTCGGCCGAACAGCGCCCACTTCTGGAATATGACCGCCCAGGAAAACACGGAGAAAAAGAGAAGTATCAGCAGCACAACACGCGCAACCCAGCCCGTTTGCTCAATTAATGTGCCGAGCCGGCCCGCCAACAGGAGCAGCGCCAGGTTCGAAATTGGTGACCCCCTAAGAAAAAATTCAACCCTTCCCGAAACAACCGTAGCACACGCTAGGAAAGACGGTCAAACATAACGCCGGGTTGCCCGTGATCGCTGCTGCCTCTAACGACACATCCCCCGCCGCCTCGTTTCTCCGAAGAGAGTGTTGTCCTCTCCCTCTGTCTTCTCCCTCTCGCTCCAACCCCCTGTGCTAATATGCCCTTTCGCCCATGGCGCAACTCATCGATGTCCGCCTCGACTCGCTCGCCGCGCCCGCGCCGCTTGCCCGCTCGCTCCTCGGCACGCCCGGCGCCGGCAAGACATTCTTTCTCGAAACATTCGGCTGCCAGATGAACGTTCACGACTCCGAAAAAGTCGCTGGCGTTCTGATCTCGCGCGGCTATCGTCCGGTCGAATCGCCGGACGCGGCCGATGTGGTCCTCTTCAACACCTGCAGCATTCGAGAGAAGGCTGCGCAGAAAGTCTTTTCGCGCCTCGGCGTATTTCGCGGCCCTGCATCGCAGAACAAGGTTTTCGGCGTCCTGGGTTGCGTCGCGCAGCAGGAAGGCGAGGAAATTTTCGAACGCGCGCCCTGGGTCAGCCTGGTCTGCGGATCCGCCAGCTATCGGCGTCTGCCCGAATTGCTCGAGCAGCTCGAAGCCGGAGGCCGCCGCGTCACGGGCCTCAGTCTCGACACCGACGAAACCTTCGAAACGGAATTCACTCGCCGCGACAATCCATTTCGCGCTTACCTCACCATCATTGAAGGCTGCGATTATGCTTGCGCCTACTGCGTCGTCCCGTACACGCGCGGCCCGGAGCGCAGCCGCCCAAGCGCCGCAGTCCTCGAGGAAGTCCGCCGGCTCGCGGACCTCGGCTACACCGAAATCCAGTTGCTCGGCCAAACGGTCAATTCCTATCGTGATCCCTCCCCGCGCAAATGGAATTTCGTCGACTTGCTCGTCGCCGTCGCGGAAGTTCCCGGCATCCGCCGCGTTCGCTTCATCACGTCGCATCCCAATGACTTCCATCGCGAAATCGTTCAGGCGATTGACGCCTACCCGGCCCTCTGTGATCATATTCACCTGCCGGTGCAGTCCGGCTCGAACCGCATCCTGAACGCCATGGGACGAACCTATTCCCGCGAGGAATATCTCGAAAAATTGGATTGGATCCGCGCCGCGCGCCGCCCTATCAGCGTGACCACCGACGTCATCATCGGCTTTCCGGGCGAAACCGACGCCGATTTCGAGGACTCCCTCTCGCTCCTCGATCGCGCTCAATATGACGGCGTCTTTTCCTTCAAATATTCGCCCCGGCCCAACACACCCGCGCAGCACTGGCCCACCATCCCCGAGGAAGAGAAGGGAAGGCGCCTCGCGATTCTCCAGGAGCGCCAGCGCCAGATTCAAATCGCGCGCAACGAACAGCTCGTCGGCCAATCGTTTGAAGTCCTTGTGGATACCCGTCACGAAGCTCGCGCGCAATGGGCAGGTCGCACAACTAGCAACCGCGTCGTAAATTTCACTTCGCCGCGTCACTCTCTTTTGGGAGAATATCTCGTGACTAAGGTCACAAGCGCCGGCCCGCACAGTCTGGTCGGCGAGCACGTCGTTTGAGCAGCCGGGAGGACGCGTTGGAAGTCGAGGTCAAAATTCGAGGCCTGATGATGGATCCGGTCACCAATATGCCAGTCGTCGTGCTCAAGGAAACTCAGGGTGCCGCGATTCTTCCCATCTGGGTGGGCATCTACGAGGCGAACGCCATCGCTCTTGAAATCGAAAAGGTTCAGACGCCTCGGCCGATGACGCATGACCTTCTGAAAAATGCCCTGATCGGCTTAAACGTCCACGTCCATAAGGTCGTCGTTTGCGACTTGAAGGACGACACCTTTTACGCCCTCATCTGGATGGAGCGCGACGGTGAAATGATGTCGCTCGACTCCCGGCCCAGCGATGCGCTCGCCCTCGCCCTGCGCCTCGATTGCCCGATCTTTGTCGAAGAAGAAGTTTTGAAGAATTCCAAGATGGCCAGCGCCGTCACCGAGAAGAGTTCAAACGAAGAGCTGCGCAAGTGGCTCGAAAATCTGAATGATGAGGACTTGGGCCGTTATAAAATGTAGGTTGGCGTCCGAGTTTGCCCCCGCCCTGCCGGACCTAAACCCTTGGCTCAGCACTATTTTTTGCTTGCAGTTTTCCCCATACTGCCGGTAGAGTTTGCCTACCCATGGGGGTGCGGCGAAGATGCCCGCCCATATGTGGCGCCGATGTTGCCGGCAGGATGGAGTGAGGCCTGAGCTTGACCTGCATACTCTCGATAGCAAACCAGAAGGGCGGCGTCGGCAAGACCACCACCGCCATCAATCTTGCCGCCGCGCTCGCCCTGCGCAAGAAAAAGACGCTCCTGATTGACCTCGATCCGCAATCGAACGCCACCATCGCCTTCTTCGATGCCGCCGAGGTCCAGTCGTCTATGTACGACGTCCTCTCCGATCATCCCGTCGAACTCGACAAAGTCATCCGGCCCACCAAGGACCCGTATCTCTTCGTCGCTCCCGCGCGCCTGGCACTGGCCAAGCTGGAACAGCAGCTCGCCGGCCAATTCGACGCGCCGTTCAAATTGAAGGACGCGCTCACCGCCGTCCAGAAGGACTACGACTACATCCTTATGGACACGCCGCCGTCGCTCGGCATCCTCACGGTGAACGCGCTGGTCACTTCCACGCATCTGCTCGTGCCCATCCAGGCTGCCTATTTCGCGATTGAAGGCACCGACGATTTGCTCGAAACCTACGCCCGCATCCGGGCGCGTCCCAACCCCGATTTGAAAGTCCTCGGGGTCGTCATCACTCTTTTCGATAAGCGCACCAACATCTCGCGCGACACTCACGAACAGATTCGCGCCGTTTTCGGCAACGCTCTGTTTAAGACTCGGGTCAGCAAGAACGTGCGGCTCGAGGAAAGCCCGGCGTACAAGGAAACGATTTTCAGCTTCGCACCGAAATCGACCGGCGCCGAGGAATATCGCAAGCTTGCTCAGGAGGTTGTTCAACGTGTCGAAGAGGATCGGATTGCCCGTCACTCTCAAGATGCGGCATGACGCGCACTACGTCGAAACCTTAGCCAGCTACAGCGGCGCGTCCGTCGGCCGGATGATCCCGCTCGACAAGGTTCATCCCAACCCGGACCAGCCGCGTAAAGCCCTCGGCGATCTCCGGGAATTGACGGACTCGATTCGCCAGAAGGGCGTTCTCGAGCCCCTGCTCGTCCGTTACGTCCCGCGCGACGACGCCTACTACATCATCTCCGGCGAGCGCCGTTACCATGCCTCCCGCTCCGCCGGCCTTCGCGAAGTTCCTTGCATCGAAAAAATCGCCGATGACGCCGAAACGCTCGAGCTCGCTCTCATCGAAAATCTCCAGCGCAAGGACCTCACCCCCTTCGAAGAAGCCGACGGCCTCTGCCGTCTCGCGGACCACTTCGATTACACCCACGACGACATCGCCAAGAAAATCGGCCGCGGCCGCTCCTCGGTCACGGAAAGCATGTCGCTGCGCGAAATTCCGGACCCCATTCGCAAGGTCTGCCTCGACAAGGGAATTGCGACGAAGTCGCTCCTGCTCCAGGTGGCTCGCCAGCCGAATGAAAAAAAGATGCGCGAGATGGTCCATCGCATCGCCCAGGGCGGCTTGACTCGCGACGAGGCGCGCCGTGTCCGCCAGCAAGATAGCGACTCCGAGCCGCGCCCGCAGCCCTTCCTCTTCCAATTCGAGCCGGCCGATGGCGCCTTCCGCGTGCGCATCCAGTTCCGCAAAAGCCACGTCTCGCGCGAGGAGCTCATGTCCGCTCTCCGCAAAGCCCTCGCCGAACTCGAATCCGGCTCCGTCTCTTCCTCGGCGGCCTGATCAGCAGCATCCCGTATAGGGCGGCTCGCTTGCCTGAGCCCAGCCGAAGCGCGAACCATGCCACATCGTGGATTCGTGCACCTGCCGCGATTCAGGGTTCACAACTCGCGCTTCGCGTGTAATATCTCGCCGATGCTCGAACTTTCGCCGCGCCAACTCGCCGTCCTCGAACAATTGCGCGTGCGCGGCTTCACGCTTGTTGCTTTCGCGATGTACGAAAATTATGTTGGCGTGAAAAAAGCCAACTGCGCCGCCCTGCTCGCGCCCGCCGCCTCGGGCGGTCTCCAGGTTTTCGGCGAGCCTTGCTACCTCATCGGCGGACACCTCAGCGTTCGCCTGCGCCGCGAAGGCCGCGACTGCTTCGTCTGGAAAAAAGAAACGCTCGAAGCCACCCCTGCCCGCCTCGCGGAGTTGTCCGCCTTCTCCGCCGCCCTCGCCGAATCTCTGATCCCCAGCGCCTGACAATCATTTTTTCATTCCGTGGAGTCCTGATGGTTCTCCTCAGGCGACGAACAATGCCTTCTCAAGCGCCCAACAAGCACTTTGTCATTCCGAGGAGTCCCGATGGTTCTCATCGGGCGACGAGGAATCTCTCTTCAGCGCAGCGTCGGCGGAAAGCCTGCCCTTCGCTGGGGCCTCGATCGCTCGTTTGCCGCGAATCGCGGATCACGCATCACCTCTCTCTCCCACGATTCCCCAGTTGAATTCTCCCGCCCGCTCATCGCACACTAGACGCATGTCATCTCCTTACGACGTCGTCTGCATCGGCGCCGGCCCCACGGGTCTCGC
>JBGQEW010000145.1:0-4909 GCA_041496565.1 Terriglobia bacterium
GGCACGACTGCAGTTTGCCCCACGACTGAACCTCGCGCAACCGCCAGTTGATTCCGTGCGTCCCAAAGAATCAATAGCAGCCTCGAACGCATTGTCCTTGCCGACGCGGCCCGTGCTTCCGTAGAATGGCTGGTCTATGTCTGCATGGGCCAGGCTCTCTCGATTCTCAGGCGTCGTCACCACAATGCCGCTAAGCGCAAGGAGCGCTTCATGACCGTCCTCGACTACATCGAAAGCAAACGGGATGAGAACCTGACCGAGCTCAAGGAATTTCTCCGCATTCCGAGCGTCAGCACGCAGAGCGAGCACAAGCAGGACATCGAGCGTGCCGCCCGCTGGGTGGCCGACAAGTTGCGCGCCGCCGGCCTCGACAAAGTGGAAATCGTGCCGACGAAGATGCACCCGCTCGTCTACGCCGAATCGCTTCACGCTCCGGGCAAGCCCACAATCCTCGTCTACGGCCACTACGACGTCCAGCCGCCCGAGCCGCTCGATCTCTGGACTTCGCCCGCTTTCGAGCCCACCGTGCGCGATACCAACATCTACGGCCGCGGCACCGCGGACGACAAAGGCCAGGTGCACATCCACATCAAGGCGCTCGAGGCGCTCAAACGAGCGGATGGCCAGTTGCCCATCAACGTGAAAGTGATCGTCGAAGGCGAAGAGGAAGTCGGCAGCGTGAATCTATGGGAATTCGTCCAACGGAACAAGGACCGGCTGCAGGCCGATGCGCTCGTCGTTTCCGATACCAGCATGCTCGCCCCCGGCGTTCCTTCAATCACCTACGGCTTGCGCGGCCTGAACTATTACCAAATCGAAATTTCCGGCGCGACGCAAGATTTGCACTCCGGAGTCTTCGGGGGCGCGGCGCCCAATCCAATCACGATTCTCTGCGAGCTTGTCGCCAAGCTGCACGACAAGAATTTCCGCGTCACCGTTCCCGGCTTTTACAACAAAGTCGCTCCGCTCTCGAAGAAGGAGCGCAAGGCGCTCAATTCCCTTCCGTGGCGGGAAAAAGAGTTTCGCAAGATGGTCGGTTCTCCCGGCCTCTGCGGCGAAAAAGGATTCTCCATCATCGAGCGGCTGTGGTGCCGGCCCACGCTCGAGCTCAACGGCATCTGGGGCGGCTACACCGCCGAAGGCTCGAAGACCGTTATTCCGGCAAAGGCGTATGCGAAGATTTCCACGCGCCTCGTCCCCAACCAGGATCCGGAGAAAATTAGCAAGGCCGTCGAAAAGCATATCCGCAAGCTGTTGCCGAAAACGGTGAGCTGCACATTTGAAGTCTTGAGTTCGGGAAGGCCGTGGGTCGCTCCCTACACGCATCCCATTTTCAAGAAAGCGATACACGCGCTGGAACAGGGCTTCGGCAGGAAGGCAGTCTTCATCCGCGAAGGCGGCTCGATTCCGTTCGTCACGCAAATGCATGAAACATTCAACGTGCCGTGCGTGCTCCTCGGCTTTGGCTTGCCGGACGAAAACGCCCATGCGCCGGACGAGCACCTCTCTCTTGAAAACTATTTCGGCGGGATCAAATCCGTTGCTCTCTTTTACGAACTCCTCGCTGAACTTTAGCTCGCCACATCCAAAAATAGCGGCCGCAAGAAAAACCTCGTTTTTCCGGGCTTTTTTGAGCTTTCCTCTTGCGTTGTCTCCAAGCTACGGCTATAGTGCCTGCCGAATCCCGGACCGCTGGGATCGCTTTGTACCTAATTCTGAGGAGGAATTCCAACTCGATGGCAAGCCCGATGAGCAAGTCAAAGATTATTACGTACATCGCCGGCAAAGTAAGCACCGACGATAAGCCGGTCTCGAAGAAACAGGTAGTAGCGTTCTTCGACGAACTTTTCAAGCTCGCGGTGAAAGAATGCAAGGGGGGAGCGGGCAAATTCGTCGTCCCCAATATCGGACGCGCCGTAAAGGCCCATCGCAAGGCTCGCATGGGCCGCAATCCCGCCACCGGCGAAGCGATCAAGATCAAGGCCAAGACAGTGGTGCGCTTGCGCGCGGCCAAGGCTTTCAAAGACGCCATTCTCAAGTAGCGCCTTTCGAAACCGTCTCGTGACGAAGCCCCCAGGCTTGCTCTGCACTGTAACCCGGTGCGGAGACTTGGGGGTTTTGTCTTTTCGGCCCTCGCTTTTCGTCCCGTTTCGGGACAAATGGCAACAAAGTCCACCTGGCGGTGTGGCAATAAGGGCCGCCGCGGGGCCTATTAGGCCCGATTGATCCTGCGCGTCCTCGCTAGGCAAGTTCCGGGGGAAAGCCAGACACGAACGATGCCTTCACATTATTGGGATGAATCGCTGGCGGAGCGTTACCGCCACTTCCGCTACGAATTTGCCGACCGCTCGCTCGCCCGCCGCACCGTGATCATTGCCGGCGGAACGGGCGGGCTTGGCGCCGCCACCGTTGCTTTGCTCGCGCGCGAAGGCGCCGAAATTGTCGCCGGCTATCGCGCGAATCACGACCGTGCCGAAGCCCTGCGCTCCGCCATCGAAGATCAGTTCGACCGCCAAATCGTTCTTGTCCAAGGTGAGCTCACCTCCGCAGACGTACGGCGCTCTTATCTCGACGCTGCGGAGCGGCTCGCGGCCGAGCGCAGCGCGCCTCTGGCCGGCGCTGCGATCTTTCCCGGCGATCCCGCGCGCGTCGCCTTCGAGGCCCTCGACCGGAAAACCATGGAAGCCTCGCTCGAGGCGAACTACGTCGGCCCCGTGCTCTTTGCCAAGGAAATCGGTGAAGCGATGGAGCGTGCCGCGGGCGGCAGCCTCGTCCTGCTCGCTTCAATGCAGGCCGTTGCGGCGTTTCCTTCGAGTCTGAATTATGGCGCGCCGAAAGCAGCGCTGGCGCACGCGGCGCGGATCCTCGCTCAGCAATGGGCGCGCGTGCGCGTCAACGTGGTTGCTCCAGGCTCCACCGTCGCCGGCATGGGCGGCGCTAGCGCGCAGGCGGGAAAATACGATCGCTATGTCGAGGACGGCGCGATCCCGCGCTTCGGCCGCCCGGAAGATGTCGCCCGCGCGGTGCGCTTCTTCCTCGAACCGGACAATTACACCACAGGGCAGGTCCTCGTCGTGGACGGCGGGCTCACCCTTCGCCGTGACAAGTGAATGGTTCACGACGGCCGTGGCCGCAGGCGGCGTCCGTGGCATAATCCCGTGTTTCCATTCTCGAGCATCTTTACCCTGAACTGGTGATGCGAGAAAACTCCGGCCTGCTGACCGATCTCTATGAGCTCACGATGGCGGCGGGCTACGTGCAGACGCATTTCGAGGCCCGCGCCACCTTCGAGCTTTTCGCGCGCAACCTTCCGCCGCGCCGCAATTACCTCGTCGCCGCGGGGCTCGAGCAGGCGCTCGAATTCCTGGAGAACGTTCGCTTCTCCGCCGAAGAGGTCGAATACCTCCGCCGCCATCCCGCCTTCCGCCACGTCCGCGACGAGTTCTTCCAATTCCTCGCGCGTTTCCGCTTTACCGGCGATGTTTCGGCGATTCCGGAAGGCTCTCTCGTCTTCGCGGGCGAACCCATCCTGCGCGTCACCGCGCCGATTGCCGAAGGCCAGATCGTCGAGACCAATCTACTCGCCACCATCAATTTTCAAACGATGGTCGCGAGCAAGGCCGCGCGCGTCGTCACGTCCGCGCGGGGCCACGGCGTCGTCGAATTCGGCGCGCGCCGCGCTCACGGCAGCGAAGCAAGCCTCATGGCCGCGCGCGCCGCGGCCATCGGCGGCTGCGACGGAACGTCGAACTCCCTCGCCGGCCAGCGTTTCGGTATTCCGACCTACGGCACGCAGGCGCATTCCTGGGTGATGGCGCACGAGCACGAGGCCGAAGCCTTTCGCCACTTCCTCGATGTGTTTCCCGAGCACTCAGTACTGCTGCTCGATACCTACGACGTCCGCGCCGCCGTCAAGATCATCCTCACGATGCACCGCAAGCCGTTGGGCGTGCGGCTCGATAGCGGCAACCTGGCCCGCGACAGCCGTTGGGTGCGTCAGCAGCTCGACCGCGCCGGCTGGAAAGACGTGAAGATTTTCGCCTCGGGTGATTTGAACGAAGACAAGATCGCGGCGCTGCTCCGCCACGGCGCCAAGATTGACAATTTCGGCGTCGGCGGCGCCATCGCCACGCCTGCGGACGCACCCACTCTGAACCTGATTTACAAGCTTGTGGAGCTCGAGCGCGGCGGCCAGGTGCGCGAAGCCGCAAAGCTAAGCAAGGCCAAGGTCACCTATCCCGGCCGTAAACAGGTCTTCCGGCTCTCGCGCCCCAACGGCGAGTACAAGAACGATATCATCGCCCTCGCCGAAGAGGATTCGCCCGGCGGCGAGTCGCTCCTCCGCGAGGTGATGCGCAGCGGCAAGCGCCTTGCACCGCCCGAGCCGATCACAGAAGCCCGCGCTCGATGCCTCGGAAGCCTCGAACGCCTCCCCCTGCGCTACCGCCAGCTCTCGCGTACCGCCGTTTATCCCGTCCGAACCAGCGAACGCCTCGAAGCTTTGTTGGAAACCGTCCGCCAGCGCGTTCGCCGCACCAATTCGCACCGAACCAAATAACGCGGTAAAATGATGTGCGGGTGTTTCGTCGTCTCGCTAGTATTCACAGGAGAATCGGATCCTTGGTTTCGCAAGACGTCATCTTTTGGGCGGTAGACACTCAGGTGGATTTCATGCTGCCTGGCGGGAAGCTGTATGTCCCGGGCGCGGAGAAGAGCATCCCAAACCTGAGGCGGCTCGTGGATGCCGCGCGCGATGGGCGCGTCTTCCTGGCGGGGGATGCGGACGCTCATTCCATGCAAGACGAGGAATTCAAGCACTGGCCGCCCCACTGCCTCCGCGGCACCCCGGGAGCTCAGTTCCTCCCCGAAACGCTGGCGGAAAAAGTCGTCGTCATTCCGAACCAGCCGA
>JBGQEW010000146.1:0-4908 GCA_041496565.1 Terriglobia bacterium
CGTGGAGCGCGGCCTGCTGGAGCTGATTCATGCCGCGCTGGCGATCGCCGTGGATTCCGCCGAGCCACAGGAACCCGCGCTTGTAAGCAGGCAAGCATCCGATGATGTAGTTCGCGGCGCCGAGAGCTACAAAGGCATCCTGGAGGTCGGGCTGGATCGCGAGCAGCTTCATGCTGTTATTTTCGGCCTCGCGGATGAAGCGAAGGCTTGCCAGCTGTTTCTTGGCGATGAGCGCATCGTAGTCGGCTTCCATGCCGGCAGCGAGCGTGAGAACGAACAAAGCGTTGGCATCGCGTGAATTCGATTTGAGTATTTGCTGCGCTTTTTTTCGCGCGTATGTATTCGAGGCGAAGAACGCGACGCGGCGCGGCTCATCCGGCGGCCCTTCGACGCCGCCGAGCAGTTTCTTGTCGTTGAGGAAGAACTCCGAAGTGAACACGCCCTTGCTGTCCAATTCTTCGAACAGGTAGCTCGCGGCGAACGCCGCGTCGCCGAGCGGGTCATCCGGATGCGCTTGCTGGTAAGCCGTGAATTGCGCGCGGGCCGCGTCGAAGTTCAATTCGTACATTCGATGAAAGCCCGTGTCGAGCGGCGTCCGTGTCTGGGCCATCGCCCCGCCGGCGCCGAAGGCGCTGAGCGCGACCAGTACGATGGCTCGAAGAAATCTCTGCGCACCGAAATTCATCCGTCAATTTGATCCAGGGAACTCATCCGTGCGCCTCGTCCGCGGGCTCTACCGGCAGGCGATGCCGGCCGACTTCCGGCAGCACTGCATCGGCGATCTCCCTACTCGCTGGCTTCCCGCTGGCCGCCACGGCGCCGGGAGTATACGCCGGCACGCGGGCAACTCCTCCAAACAATCCGCGGACTCCGCTCGAGACGGCGATCAAGTGTGAGAAGAAGGAAGGCGAATGACGGATCGACAAGAGCGCCCGCGCGGCAAGCCGCGGATGGTCCGCGAGCCATAGAATCGCCCGCGTGACGAGGCGATAGTCGCGGAGCATGGCCCGGCGCCGGCGATCGAACCTCGAAAGCCTTGCATCGCTCGCCAACCATGCGTTTCTCGCCTGCGATCGGCTACCGGCGGCAAGGCCGCGCGAAATGGATTGCGCGAGGAGCTCGGCCGCCATCAGGGCCTGGGTCATGCCGCCGCCAGTGATGGGGTCGAGGAAGCCGGCAGCGTCGCCGAGCAGGACGATGCCGGGGGCGACGCCGGCGAGCGCACGACCAGCGAGAGGCGATGAGGCAAGCAGAGGAGTGATTTGCTGCGCGCCCTCGAAACGCCGAGCGAGCGCGGGCTCAGCCTGCCACCAGCGTGCCAGGGCATTCGCAATCGGCTCAGAAAACGATCGAGCGTCGGCCAGTCCGGCGACAAGGACTTCGCGGTTCGGCAACGGCGTGACATAGAGTTCATGGCCGCGGCCGATGAAGATCTCTACCCACGGAGGCTGCACTTGTCCATCGGCAAGGCGAAGATGGATTCGCACGCCGAATCGTTTGCGGCGCGAGGGCGCATCGAGACCCGCGAGACGGCGAAGGCGCGAATGCACGCCGTCGGCGGCGACGACGAGTGCGGCGCGCCGCGGCCGGCCGTCAACCATCGCGCCAACCACCCGGCCGGTCGTACGCAGCAGCCCTTCGACCTGCGTTCCCGTGTGCGCAGCAACTCCGGGAGTTCCCGCAGCGGCGCGAAAGAGCGCTTCGTCGAGAATTTTCCGCCGCTGGCCGCATCCAACGGCCGGGAAGCCCGCGACTTTCGGGAAGCGTCCTTCGGCGACGACCTGGCCGAAATGGTAGCGGACGCCGAAGAACAAAGCGCCCCTGGCCAGATCGGCGATGCCGAGCCGCTCGAGTACGGCGACGCCTCCGGGCATCAAGCCTTCACCGCAGGGCTTTTCTCTAGGGAACTCTTCGCGCTCGTAGAGTTCGACCGCGAGACCCATGCGCCCGAGCAAGATCGCGAGGGCTGAACCTGCGATACCGCCTCCGGCGATGAGAACATCCGTCATTCTTGTCACTGGGACATTCGATGCAGGAGGCTCATCGCCGGCTGCTTGCTTCTTCCGGATGCCGCGGAGCCGAAAAGAAATTGGGGATGAAGCGCGGCTTCCATCCCATGGCGGTTCGGTAGGCCGGATCAGCGAGCAGGACGCGATCCTCTATACGCAATCGCCGGCGCAGAACGGAAACATGTGCAATGGCTCCCGCGAGTGCCGTCAGCCAGGCGGTGTGAATCAGGGGCAGGGCAATCATTTCAACGAAGACGGCGGCGTAATTGGGATGGCGAACCCAACGAAAAGGTCCGCTGGACACAACGCCCAGGCCGGTGGAGGCCATGACTTGCACATTCCAGTGGTCCGCGAGCGTTACGATCACCCACCAGCGCACGGCGTTCGAGAGAAGGAAGAGCGCCGCCATTGTCGCTGCGAGCTCCGGAAGAAACGGCCTGCGAAGGAACCAAACTTCAAGGCCCGCGAAAACCAAGATGCCGGCGTGCAGCGCGACCATCCAGCGAAAGCCGAGGTCGGGGACCGGCGCGGCGCCGCGCGCGATCAGACGCTGCTGATTGCGGCGGGAGATTCGGAGCTCGACGAGGCGCCCCAACCCCACCGCCGCGAGAAACGCGGTGTAAAGGATGGCGCTCACGCCCATCGCAGTAGGAGCATCTCCGAACTGAAGCCGGGCCCGAAGGCCGCCATCAGTCCATATTGGCCGGGGGCAACATTGCCCTTCGTCAGCCATTCGTGCAAAACAAAAAAGACGGTTGCGCTCGAGAGGTTGCCGTAATCACGCAAGACGTCCCAGGAACGCTGGGTATCACAGCGGCACAGCCCCAGTTCTTCTTCGAGATAGGCCAGCAGCTTTTGCCCGCCAGGATGAAGGATGAAGGCGGAGATCTGTTCGCGGCCGAGGTTGTGGCGTTCAAGAAATCCATTGACGAGGCCCTTGATCTTGCTGCGGATCAGTTGGGGAACGTCGCGCGAAAGCACGATGTGAAAGCCCGTTTCGCGCAAGTCGAAGCCCATGGCGTCGAGCGAATCGGGGAAGAAGTAGCTCTCGGAATCGAGAATCTGCGGGCCGCTCACCGCGCGGCCGGTGACGATCGCCGCCGCCGCGCCATCGCCGAAGAGCGCGCACGAAACCAGATTTGCTTGCGAGAGGTCTCCGCTCTGAAACGTCAGCGTGGGGAGTTCGACTGCCAGGATCAGGACATTGCGGCCAGGGAAGGCAAGCAAGTATTCCCACGCCCGGGTGAATGCCGCGGCGCCGGCGGCGCAGCCAAGCTCGGTGATGGGAAGCCGGCGCACATCGGAGCGGAAACCGAAAAGATTGATCAGGTGGGCGTCGAGAGAAGGGATCATCACGCCCGTGCAGGAAACCGTAATGAACAGGTCGATGTCCGCGGGCTTCATGTCCGCGCGTGCCAGACAATCTTCCACGGCCTGGCGTCCAAGCCGGACGGCCCATTCCTGGTATTCCAGGCTGATCTGAGCGAGGGGCCGCGCGTGGATGAAATATTCGAGCGGGAAGACGCTGTAGCGCTTTTCGATTTGGGAGTGATCGACCACGGCGTGAATGCCGCTCAGGCGGCGCGGATCGAGAGTGAAGGCCTTCTCGAAGTACGTTTTCACGGCGTCGCGCGACATCAGATGCGGCGGGAGGGCGGTGGCTGTGGCCGCGATGCCGGCGCCGGAACGAATCGTGTTCGGTGAACTCATCTTGTTTCCTTCGCGCTCACTGCGCGAGCACCAGTTGAAATTCTATTTTGATTTCGTCCTTCACTTTTACCGCGCCGCCGGCGACGCTGACCGGAGCGATTCCAAACGCGCGCTGTTTGAGACTGGCCCCGCCTTCATACTTTCCATCTTTCTTCGTGACTGCGACTTGAACGAGGTGCGTTTCTCCGTGCAAGCTCAAGCTTCCTTCGACGGTCCAGCGATTGTTGTCCGTCTTCTCGATCCGAGTCGAGCGGAAGCGGATCTCGGGATAGCGGCCGCTGTCGAGAACCTGAGCGCCGAGCATCGTCCGCTGGATTTCTGCGCGGTCCTTTGGCGAAACTTCGAAATCCTTCACCTCGAGCTTGCCCGCCTCGACGACCAGCTCGACCGCCGGGTTCTCCGAGTCGTCCACGGTTCCCTGCGCGATGGGCGCGATGATTTCATGTTCATGGCCGAAGGCGGAAAACAGCCCCGACTTGTACACGCGAATTTTCAACACGGAGTGCGCGACGTCGATCGCGCGCTTTTCAGCGCGAGTGACGCCAGCCCCAAGCAGCACCGTGAGCACCACCGCCAGGGCCCCGCCGGCTTGTCTTGATGTTCTCAGGAGGGCTCCTTCCGTCCCAACGGTAAAATTCCCAAAACCAATTGACGCTCGAAAGAACGCCGGTCTGTGGGATGCGTCACGCGTTCAGCCTCGTTGCGCTCCGGCGGTCGAGAAACGAAGGGAAAGCATGCGCGCCCCGCGAATCGAATCTGAGACGGGCGCCGAGTCAGATAACGCCGTCACAAGTTATCGAGAAAGAATCTTGTGACGCGCTGGAACAATTGAATGCGCGCTGGCGGATCGCTGATGCCATGTCCGCGGCCGGGATAGATGGCGATTTCTGCGTACTTACCGGCCTGGATCAGTTTCTCGGCGAGCTCGATCGAATTCGCGAAGTGCACGTTATCATCTCCGGTCCCCGCTGCAATCAGTAACTTTCCCTTGAGCCCGGAGGCGAAGTTGACCGGCGCGGAATCCCGGTAGCCATCCGGATTCTCCTGGGGGCGCCCCATGTAGCGCTCGGTGTAGATGGTGTCGTACTGGCGAAAATCGGTTACGGGTGAGCCGGCGAAGCCGGCTTTGAATACGTCGCCGGCCTCGAACATCGTCGTCACGGTCATAAAGCCGCCAAAGCTCCAGCCC
>JBGQEW010000147.1:0-4880 GCA_041496565.1 Terriglobia bacterium
GCCCCTGCAGCGAAGCGCTCGCGTTCGAATAGCTGCCGCCACCTGCCAGCTCGATCATCGCCAACTTCGCCACCAGAATCGCACCCGCCGCCTGCAGCTTGCGGACCACCGCCGCGTCGTAGTCGAACACTTGATCGCGGAAGGGCGGCGCGCCCCACGTCGTCGGAATGCCGCGCGTGGCGAGCAAATCCTTCGCGCCATACGGAATTCCGTGCAGCGGGCCGCGATAATGCCCCGCAGCGATTTCTTTCTCGGCTGCATGCGCCTGCGCCAGCGCCAGGTCCGCCGTGATCGTGGCGACCGCGCCCAGCTTCTGGCCGAATTTCTCGAGCCGCGCGAGGTACGATTCCGTCAACTCTACCGGTCGAATTTTTTTCGCGCGGATCTGTACGCCCAGCTCCGCAATACCCAGATACAAGATGTCGTCGGAGAGCATGCCTAGGATTGCTCCTTTCCGCTCTGCTCCCTCCGCGCGGGTGACTGCACCTGAAACACAAACGCCGGCTCGGCGCTGTAGGGCAGCACGCGCTCGCGCATCGGCCCCAACTGTTTATTGCGCCGCTCCACGGCCTTCGCGACCTTTTCTTCTTGCTCTTTCGCCAGCGCCGGTTTCGTGGCAGACTTCGGCGCCGCATCTTGTGCCGCGCCGTCCGGGTGCGTCAGCGGGAACGCTGCTGCCCGAGCCAGCGGAATCACCACGGCGGCGCCCGCCGCCAATTTTCCAAACTGCCTGCGATTGATGCGTTTCATCCCAAACTCCTTTCAGAGATCCCGCGAACCGGCAATCCTGCCGCAGTTCCCTGCAATGAATCAGCCGCCACAGGGAAAGTCGCGGGTTTCCTACTTTCGCGCCAGAAGCCTCTTCAGTTCGTGAATCAACGTGGCATGTTCCGAGGCGTCTTCATCAAGCTCCGCTCGCATGGCATCGAACACGGGAAGCCGGGCCATGGCAGGCATGCTCGAATCTTTTCCGCGCACGGAGAACCAGATGATCTGATTGAGCACTTGTGGATCAGCCATGTCCGCTGCCGTGAGATCTTGTTTCTTGGTCTGCTGAATCCAATGGGCCGTTTCCGCATCATGCGCTGGACGCACCAGCCAATTATCCGCCGCCACATCCGGGAAGATCGCCCGATACGGCCGCAGGTCCGCGTCGGATTGGAAAATGTCAATCGGCGCAGCCGAGGCGTCGAGTTGATTCATCGGCGGCATGCCCAGCAGCACTTCCATCGTGCGGATCAGGCTCACGGTGTTGTGATACTGGTGCACCAGCGCGCCCGGCCGATTGTACGCGCTGATCACCAGCGCCGGCGAACGATGCGCATCCACGTGGTCGGGCCCGTCTTGCGCGTCGTCCTCCAGAACGAGAATCGCCGTGTCCTTCCAGTACGGGCTCGCCGAAACCTCCTGCACCAGCCGCCCGATGGCATAGTCGTTCTCCGCCGCGTAAAACTGCGGCGTCGGCATTCCCACTCGCATTCCATTCGTGTGGTCGTTTGGCAGATAGACGATGCTCATTGCGGGCAAAGTGTCGGGCTTGCCCGCATCGCGTGCGGCGACAATGCGATGAAACTCTTCGAGCCAGTCGGCGAGCCGTGAATAGCCGCGGAATCGCGCATCGGGATTCGCGGATGAAATCAGCGGGTCCACGCTGTCGCGCGATTCCTTTGCCACTTTGTAGGACTCCACCGTCATCGCATCGGGCGTGTACATATCGAATTCGCGATACGTGGGACCTGCGTGTCCCTCGAGCGCCTTCCGGACCGGCAGCACAACGGCGGTCGGCGTCGTGTCCGGATAATGGCGCTCTCCGTTTGCGTTGAATGCGTCCACTTGGCCCTGCGAAAAGGCAACTACGCCCTCGCCGTAGGCGCGATAGCTGAGGCCGGCGCGTGCCGCGTCGTCCCACAGAAACAGCGTATCCGGCTCGCTGATATCGCGCGCGCCATTCAAGTAGGGGACATGGCCCCGGATAGCGTTGGCAATCTCCGCTGCCGTTGCCGGCACGGGGAGGAACGGCGGCTGACCCTTCATCGGCCAGATTTCCGGCCGGCGATTCGTGCCTTGATAGTCGTAACTCCGCTCGCGGTCTGAGTAACTCCAGCGGAAGGCCTTGTCCACGAAGTCGCTAGAGAATGCAGCCGTGGACCAGTTGTGCCCGTCCGGGCTGGCTTCGGAATTCACGAAGAATCGGTCGAGCAATCCGAACCGGAGCGCCAGCGCGTGCGCGTTGGGAGTGATCGCCTGGGGCGGGCCGCCGGGCCGGCGCGCGGTCACGCCTACGCCGAAAATCGCCATGCTCGGATCGCCGTCGGCAGGCTCGCCGTTGCCTGCGCGTTCGATGTCGCCGAACACCTGATCGTAACTGCGGTTTTCCCGGATGATGTAAATCACATGGTGAATCGGCGACGGGCCCGCGAAGAGTCTTGCATTCTCCGCGCCAAGCAAGCCGTTGTTGCGCATCACTTGCTGCGTGAAGCCAGCCAGCGCCCTCGCGTCCGGCATCGGCAATTCGGAAATATTGCCGGCGATCAGCGAGATATTGTACTGCCCGCCCTGCATCTCGCGGCCGGTTCCGCGCGGAAACCGGTCGTTCGGCGCTTTGGGTGTGAGGCCTTTGTTGCTCACCACCAGCGACGAATTTTCGAAGCCTGTGCCCTTTCCGTTGCCGATGAACAGCAGCCCGCTTGCCACGGTAACTGCGGAGGGATAGTAGCCCGTGGGGATGAACCCGCGGACCCTGCTGCGCCCCGCCTGTTTTTCATCGTCATCGTCTTTATCCCTCGCGGATTTGCCGCGGCCCGCGGCGCGTTCCTCGATTCCGCGCGCATCAGGAGAAAGCGCCACGACGGCGACGGCATTGCTGTGTGCGTTCGCGACGTAGAGCAGTGTTCCATCCAGGTTCAGCGCCAAGTCCTCGGGGCTGTTTCCCGGCAGAGCTTTTTCCGCGAGGCGCACGCCGATTGTTTCGACAACTTTGTCCGTCGCCGTGTCAATCACGGAGACGCTGTCGGCATCCGAGTTCACCACATAGAGCCGCGTGCGGGTTGAATTCAAAATCATCGCCGTGGGGTGCCGCTCCACTGGAATCATCATGGCGGGCTTGTCGAGGTGCCGCGGGTCCGCCACCGCCACCATCGCCGTGGCCCAGCAGGAGACGTAGACCTTCGCCACGCTGCGGCCGTCGCGCGAATCGAGCGCCAACACGTCGTACGGATACACATAGTGGCCCGGCTGGCCGTCGCTCAAATCGATTCGCGTGATTTTTCTTTCGCCGCGGACGTTACGTATGATGCCGAGGCTGTCGCCCAAATTGTTGGCGATGAAGAGAGTGTCTCCGTCAGGGCTGATCGCCAATCCAGTGGGATAGACCGGTTCACTGCCATCCATGTAGCGCGGCGACGAGGCCGCCGTCGCGAATCCATTCACGGAAAGGAAGGGCGCGGTGACGTGCGTCTCCGGCCCCGGCGAAGGGGGTGAAATGGGAGTTGCCGCGCCGGACCGGAATCGAAAGATCCAAATCTTGTTCTCGAAGCCGCCCGAAACGTAAAGTGTGTAAACGCCCTCTCGATCGGGCTCGCGCGCGAAAACAGCTCCTACGTTGGCGCTCTGTGGAGTAGGGAAATAGATGTTTTGGATTACTTGCGGCACGTGCTGCGCTTCCAGGTCAATGAGAGAGAGCGATTGCTGAGCTTTATTCGTCGCGGCGCTGAATTGCACGCCGTAGCCGCTGTTCACCGCGATCAAGTAACGCCCGGCCCCGTCTTTCGCGCCGTGATCCGGGCTGCGAACGAATGCCACCGGGAACGAGCCGACAGCCGGCTGCGCCGTAGTCGCATCCATCACCAGCGCGCCCGCTGGTGTGACCGGCCGCCCTTGCGGCGTCGCCTCTTGTTCATCACCGAACACCCGCAGATGCGCGGTCAAGCCAAAAACAACGGAGAGAGTTGCAATGAGTGCGGCGAATAGAAAGCCTTTCCGCCAAATGAATCTGTGCATCGACAGGGCTCCTTGCCCTCCTGGAGAAGGGGGAGCATAACGCAACGAGGCAGCCTCGGAAAGCGTCAACGCTTGCTCTACATCAAGAACGCTTCGTCGCATCGAGAGCCTGGCTGCCGCCAACTCCCTCACCAGCCTCGGACTGATGCATTTCAATTCCACAAGGGGGATACGATGTGAGCAGGCTATCCCAATCCGAAAGTAGTGGGTCGATCTGATTCCACAGCCGGAATCACAATCCAGAGACAAAGCACGCCACAATGTTTAGGCAGGGAAGCAATGCAATCATAGGTGCCTTTTTTCTAACAAGCGCCACGATTCCTACCGCCGCTGGATACGTCCAGATCGACCAAACAAAGACATGCGCTTTGAACGTCGAGCCGGCATCGAATGCCATAAGCGATAGCGGAGCAAGGAATAACCATGGCAGCAGAAGAATCAGCCATAGGAAGAACAAACCTGTCGTGACCTTTGGGGGAGTGAGCTTCTTCATTATCCGACCTCTTCTCCAAGCACCGCCTTCAGGATAAGCCTTCTGTCAATCCGTGTTGTAGCCGATTGCACCCCCAGCAGCAGTGCGCACATTTCCTCAACCGTCCAGACGCGATCGGATACAAGCATGGTGCCGTGAATTCAAAGTGGACGAGAGAATCTGTGGAAATCAAACTGACCCACTACCAATCCGAACTTCGCCTTGACAGGGGGGAGGAGGTTCGCTACTATCCTCGATTGCCTGTACACCTCCCTGCGGGACAGGGAGGCCTGCCCTGCGGTTGCAGTCGCGACCGAAGGGTTTACCCGCTGGAATTGCCCTGAGAGGAACACTCGGATGGGTTCACCGGAGGGGATAGCTCTTTGACAATCGGATGATACATGCCAGA
>JBGQEW010000148.1:0-4844 GCA_041496565.1 Terriglobia bacterium
GCTCCAGCCAATTTCGGCCGGGAGAACGAAGACTCGCGGTGACGCTTGCCCGCGGATGGCCGGCAAACGCGTCGCCGGCTCCATGATGGCGTAATCCACGGAAATATTTTCGAGGTGTGGATAGATTTGCCCGAGCGCCGCGGCATAGCCTCGCGTGCCGATTTTCCCCGCGAGCTTTGTGAGCGCGCGATCGGTCGTAGGCAGAAACTCTTTCAAGTTTTCGAAGAACGTGCTCGCGCGCCAGAAAAACATTCCCGCGTTCCAGTAATACCGGCCGGAAGCCACGTAACGCCGCGCGACGGGACGCTCCGGTTTCTCGGTGAAGCGGCGCACGACGTAGGCGGGGAAGCCGCCAGGGCGCGCGGCGACGGCGCCGCGATCGATGTAGCCGAAACCGGTCTCGGGATGCGTGGGCGGAATGCCGAGGACGACGAGATTGCCGCTGTGGCTCGCGAGCGAGAGCGCGGCGCGCACAATGCGGCGATAGCGCAAGGCCTTTGCGATGTGATGGTCCGCCGGAAGCACGGCCATCAACGCGTCACCGTGCTCGTGCGCCAGATGAATTGCCGCGAGGCCGATGGCGGCCGCGGTGTTGCGGCCGACCGGCTCGGCAAGGATGTGCGAGCGCGGGATGCCGGGCAATTCACGGCGGGCGGCCTCTATCTGCTCCTCGTTCGTGACCACCCAGATGTGCCGCGGCGGGAACATCGGGCGCAGGCGCTCCACGGTTTCGTGCAGCATCGTGCGGGAGCTCGTGATGTCGAGCAACTGTTTGGGTGTGCGGGTGCGGCTGCGCGGCCAAAAGCGTGTGCCGCGGCCGCCGGCCAGGAGCACGGCGCAGGCGGGCAGCGAATTTTTCTTGGCGGCCATGGAATTAAGGATACACGAGCCGCGACCAGGCGGATTCCGGAATCCGCTGATCGGCCAGGCGCTGGGCAAAATCCTGCACGCTCTCCGGCACATAGGTGCGCAGCAGAACCGTGCGAGATGCCGGCGCGATTTGATACGCGCCAAGCGCCGCCGGCATGAGCCAGGCCTGCGCCGACGCATAAGCGGCTTCGACGCCGCCGGATTCGAACTGGCCACGGCCCTCGAGCACGATAAACAAATCGAAATGATCGCCGGTGGTTGCGGCGGCGATGCGGTCGGAGAATTCCCACTTTTCGACGGCGAAGTATCGGCAGGCGATGTAATACGTTTCCATCACCGGGCCGCGCGTGAGGCTGACGGGCTCGATCTTGCCGCCGCTCTGCTCTCTGAAATTGATTACGTCGAATGCCTTTTCGACGTGCAGCTCGCGCGGCTTGCCCTCCGCGGTCAGGCGATTGTAGTCGTACACGCGATAGGTGATGTCGGAGTGCTGTTGGATTTCGCAGAGCACAATGCCGGGGCCGATGGTGTGAACGGTTCCCGCGGGGACGAAGACGACGTCGCCGGTTTGGACGACCACTCGCTCGAGGCACGCTTCGGCTTTTCCTTCGGAGATGGCGCGCCGAAAATCATCGGCTGTGACGCCCGATTTGAGTCCGGCCAAAACAGACGCCCCGGGCCGGGCCTCAATGACGTACCACATTTCAGTCTTGCCCACGCCGCCCGCAGCGGATTCGCGGCGGCGCGCGTAGTCATCGTTCGGGTGCACCTGCACGGAGAGCTTGTCTCCCGGGAAAATAAATTTCACAAGCAGCGGAAACGGGCCGTCCTTGTTGGCGCGGCGGCCTGCCCATTCAGGCGGCATCTCCGGCCAGGTGTCGCCGAGCTTTTTCCCCGCGAAGGGGCCATCGGCAAACCTGCATTCGCTCCCAGTGAGCCAGACTTCGCCGACGGGTTCGGCGAGCGCCGTCTTTTCGGGGAATAGGGGATCGAGCTGCCGCACGCCCCAGATACGCGGAACGAAAATCGGTTCAAGCCGCGCAGGACGAAGCTGGGCGTGCGACGCGCTCACGAAATAGAACCGAAGAAGTGCGCGATGCGCCGCAGACCTTCCTCGATGCGCTCCATCGAAGTAGCGTAGGAGATGCGGAGGAAGCCGGGCGCGCCGAACGCATCGCCGGGCACGACCAGCACATGCTCCTTCTCGAGAAGTTGTCTTGTGACGGCGGACGTGTCGAATTCGCCGCTGCTCGCACCGTTGCGCTTGAAGCACCCGGCGATGCTCGGGAAGACGTAGAAGGCGCCCTCGGGCGCGTTGCACGTGACTCCGGGAATCGCGCGGAGGCCTTCAACGATGCGCGCGCGGCGGCGAGCGTATTCAGCGAGCATTGTGCCGACGGAATCCATCGGGCCGGTCAGCGCTTCGAGCGCGGCGTATTGCGCGATCGAGGTGGGATTCGATGTGGACTGGCTTTGGAGCTTCACCATCGCGTCAATCAGCGGCTTGGGAGCGAGCGCGTAGCCGATGCGCCAGCCGGTCATCGCGAAAGTTTTCGAGAGCGAGCCGGCGATGATCACGTGCTCTTTCGAGCCCGGCAAGGTAGCGATGGAGAACGGGCGCGCGTCGCCGTAAGTGAAATGCGAATAGCACTCGTCGGAGAGCAGCCAGATCTTGTGTCGCCGGCAAACGTCGAAGATGTGCGCGAATTCTTCCGGCGGAATTACGGCGCCGGTGGGATTGTTCGGCGAATTGACGATGACGAGTCGCGTGCGCGGTGTGATTGCCTTTTCCACCTGCTCCGCTCGTAGGCAGAAACCGTCCGCCACATCCGTGGGAACAAACACGGGCGTGCCGCCTGCGTATTTCACGATGTCGGGATAGCTGACCCAATAAGGTACGGGGATTAGCACTTCATCGCCGCTATTGATGAGCGCGTTGACCGTGTTGAAAATGACGTGTTTGCCGCCGACCGAGACGATGCACTCCGAGGGATCGTAGGAAGAGCCGAGTTGTGCCTGGTGCCAGTCGCAGATGGCCTTACGCAGCGGCGCGACGCCGGCCGTGGGCGTGTACTTCGTGCGGTTCTCGTCGAGCGCACGGATTGCGGCACGCTTGATATGTTCGGGCGTGGTGAAGTCCGGCTCCCCCGGGCCGAAGTCCACGATGTCCACACCACGGGCCCTGTATTTTTCCGCTTCCATCAGCACGGCGCCGGTGGCTGAAACCGAGATGCGTTCGACTCGTTCGGCGAGCTGCATATTCCTCCGTTTGCCTAGCCGACTTTGGCGCGCAAGCGCTCTTCGATGATCGTGGGGACCAGGTCCTTCACCGATCCGCCCAATTGAGCGATTTCCCGTACCAGTCGCGAGCTCAGGTAGCTGTAGGCTTCGGCCGGCATCATAAAGACGGTCTCGATCCGCGGCTCGAGCTTGCGGTTCATCAGCGCCATCTGCAGTTCGTACTCGTAGTCGGAGATGGCACGGATTCCGCGCAAGATCACCTGTGCTTTCTTCTGGCGCGCGTAGTTCATGAGCAAGCCTTCAAAGACGTCTACTTCGACGTTGGACCAGGCGCCCGTAACCTCGTGGAGCATTTCGACGCGCTCGCTGAGGTCGAACAGTGGCTGCTTGTCGAGATTCCGCAGGACGGCGACGACGAGCCGGTCGAATATCTTCGCCCCGCGCTCGATCAAGTCCAGGTGACCGTTGGTCACCGGGTCGAACGATCCGGGATAGATGGCAAGAACGGATTTCATTGTGCGCCTTCGGGGCGACATTCTAACTCAGAACAAAGGAACAGACGGCGTGGAAAATGGGCTCGCTGCGGAGACGCGGAGACACGCATGGGTAGAACCACTGGTTTAAGCGCCACAAACCTTGGGTGCCGCGAGTTGAATACCGCACTCGGAGCCGACAACCGCGTGCCCCCATCGCCACAACCATTTCGGTGAAGGCGACGCAGCCGTGACGAGCCGCGGCTCGGCAGACAACCGCCCTTGGTATGAACTCTGGCGCTAGGAGAGTTGCGCAGGTGGCATGGAAAGCCTATGTGCTCAACGGGAGTGTAGAGAACCGTTTGACCGGCCCTGTGGACCATTCGCGGCTGTTAGCATGCGTTTCGCTGTGGCCGGTTTGACTTATGCGACTAGAATAGTCCTGATTCTAAGATATTGGCAGGATGTGCCTTGGGGGAGCTTCCGCGCTTGACTTCGAATCAAACACAGTCTAAGATTCAATTGCGACTGATTTAGTCGTATATCCGTCTGCGTTGACGGCGTGACACCTTCCGGGGGGAAGTCAGTTCGACCGTGCTGAAGCTTTCCAAGAAAGCGGACTACGGACTCATCGCTCTGAAGCATTTGGCGACGCACGGCAGCGAAGGCTCAGCCAGCGCTTCGGACATAGCGGAGTTGTACGGCATCTCGGCGCCTCTGATGGCCAAGGTGCTGCAGAAGCTTGCGAAGATTGGACTGCTGGCGGCGCGGCACGGGTCGTCCGGCGGATACACGCTCGGGCGGGACCCAGGGCGCATCACGGCCCTGGATGTGATCACGGCGATTGACGGCCCGCTGTTCATCACGTCCTGCGTCACGCATCGCGGGCCCTGCGACCAGGTCAGCACCTGCACGGTGCGGGAGCCCTTGCGGCGTGTGAACGACAGCATCCTAGAGGTGCTGAACAAAGTGACCATTTCTCAGATGACCGACGACTCGCCGTCGTCTGAGGTCGTCGAGTTGAGAGCGTAGGAGAGCAAGATGGCTATCAAGCTGCCGATTTACATGGACAATCACGCAACGACGCCGGTGGACCCGCGCGTTGTCGAAGCGATGCTCCCATATTTCACGGAGAAGTTCGGGAACTCCGCCAGCCGTAACCACGCGTTCGGCTGGGAGGCCGAAGAAGCGGTAGAAAACGCGCGCGGGCAGATCGCCCGGCTGATCAATGCCACGCCGAAAGAAATCATTTTCACCAGC
>JBGQEW010000149.1:0-4618 GCA_041496565.1 Terriglobia bacterium
GGCAAATGGATCACGATGGCGTGGGCCATCGAGGGCGCCGTGCTCATCTGGAGCGGCCTGCGCATGAAGACGTGGGCGCTGCGCGCCGCGGGCCTGCTGCTCTTCGCGATCGCGGCGGTGCGCCTGTGCGTGATTCCGATTCACGCCGAAGTGTTCCTGCTGAACCCGCGCTTCGCCGCGTTTGCCGTGACGGTGGCGTGCTTCCTCGCGGCGATGAATCTCGCGCGCCGCCACTGGAACGACTTAGGTGACGGCGAGCGCAACGTCTTCGCCGTCCTGGGCGTGGCGGTCAACCTTTTTGCAATCGCCGCGCTTTCGCTCGAGATCTGGGACCTGTTCGGACGCATGCAGTCGCTCGAAATTGACCGCGGCCTGGCGCAGCAATTGGGACTGTCATTGCTGTGGATCGTGTATGGCGCGGCGCTGTTGTTTGCCGGAATCAAGCGCGGCCTTCGCGCATTGCGCTGGCAGGCGTTGGTGCTGATCGGCATCGTGGTGGTGAAAGTGTTCCTGTTCGATTTGTCGTCGCTCGCCCGGCTCTACCGGATCGTGTCGTTCCTCGCGCTGGGGCTGGTGCTGCTCGGCGTGTCGTTCTGGTATCAGAGGAAGCTGGCGGGGAGCAAGAGTGAGGAACAGCAATGAATCGCTGGTCCAAGCTTGGACTCGCATTCGCGGCGGGCGCTGCCGCGCTCGCGGCGGGAATGGCGGTGTGGCCGGCGGGGACTGCGCCCTTGCCGTCGCAATGGGAGCACTGGCTTTTCTCTCGCGCGATTACAATCGAGCAGAACAGCTCGCCGGCATACGTGAACGCGACGGTCCCATTTGAGGTGTACGGCCGCGCTAGCGACCGCCTGGCGGACCTGCGCGTGATGGACGACCGCGGCCACGAAGTTCCCTACGTGCTCTACACGCGCTATGGACAACTCAAGGTGGTGCCGCGCGACGCGCAGATGGGCGAGAAAAGCTTCGCTCCGGGAAAATTCACGCAAGTGGTTCTCGACACGGGCGAAAAGGCGCCCTTCCACAACGCAATCCAAGTGAACACGACGCGCGACGACTTTATCGCCTGGTGCGAGGTCGCCGTCAGCGACGACGCGCGCGCCTGGCGAATCGTAAACGACCGTTCGCCGATTTTCCGCTTCCGGAAGAATGCCCAAAACGGCGTGCAAAGGCTGCGATATTCCGAAACGAATTCGCGCTACATCCGCCTGCGCGTCTTCGACGGCACCGAACCATTCCCGGTAGACACAGTGACCGTGATCTACGACGTCACCGAACCGCCGGAAGAAGTTCCCGCTCCGCTGGCGCTCGCGCCCAACCCGGCCCATTCGTCGAATGACAGCAACTGGATCGCGAACTTCGGCTCCTCGCCCTTCCCTGTAAACGAAGTCCGTTTCGAAGTGGAGCAGAAGGATTTTGTGCGGCATGTGGGAGTCATGAGGCGCGATGAACAGCAATGGCTGCAGACGGGCAGCGGGGACATTTACCGCTTCAGCGAAAACGGCGTCGAGCGTGAGTGGCTGCGGGTCAGCATCAACGAGGAGACAGCGCGTGAATGGCTGGTGATGATCCACAACGGCGACGACGCCCCGCTCGCCGGCGTGCGGCCCGTGTTTTATGCCACGCCGCGACACGTCATCTTCCGCCCCGAGCCAGGGCGCACGTATCGCTTGCTTTACGGGGAGAGCGAGGCGAAGGCGCCCAGCTACGACCTTGCGCGGTGGGCCAATCCCAAGGAGTACCGCGACGCTCCCGCCGCCTCGCTCGGCCCCGAAGAAACAAATCCCAACTACACCGATCCGCGCCCCTGGACGGAGAAGCATACCGCCGTCCTGTGGGCCGCGCTTGGGCTCGCAGTGGTGCTGCTCGGCTATTCCGCCTTGCGCGCCCTGCAACGGACGAGCGTTGGATCGTAGTTCCTGCCCACTGTGCTTTGCAGGCTCGACCGTTGCCTGTCCTGTAGGGAGAAATCGCGGACGAGTGGACGCGGGCCCTGCCCCCGAAGCCCACCTTCTCAACCCATTTACAAGGTGACGGAATTCATGCTAGTTTGGCGTCGCGTTTGTTGCTCTTGAGATTCGTTTTGAGACGTTTGACAAGGCTGCGAGGGTTCAACAACAACCCTGCAGCCTTTTGTTTTGCGTTTCACCGGAAGCCCTGCGCTGGAAAATGGGTCAGGGCAACCCTTCACGATGAAACGGTCGAGGGTGAGCCTTCGGACATGGAGCGGTCTGAGGTCAACGGCTAGAGGCGAACGAGAGGCACCAAATAGCTTCCAGGAAACAGGAGTTTCTTAAGTGAGAGAACAAGGAACGGTGAAATGGTTCAACGCCAGCAAGGGCTACGGCTTCATCCAGCGCCAGTCCGGCGAAGACGTCTTCGTGCACTTCTCGGCCATCCAGGCGGAAGGTTACAAGACGCTCAACGAGGGTCAGGCCGTTGAATTCGAAGTCCGCAAGGGCCCCAAGGGCCTGCAGGCGGAGAACGTCGTTTCCCTCTAGTCGTGTTGGGCGGGCCGGTCACAGGCCGGTCCGCCCTTTCGTTCGTCAGCGGCCATTCTTCCATTCGCAGGGCAACCGGGGCTCGGAGTTGCGCTCAGCCGCAGTGAACCGGCATTCGACGAAGGCCGCCGCGAGGTAATCGAAGCGGGTCCTGCAGATACGTCCTCGGAAATCAGCCGTTCCCACGGGTAGTCAGCAGTCAGCAATCGATTGTCAATCCCTCGCGTTCGGCCACAATGAAAACCCGCAACGCCCCGATCGAAAATCATTCGGCCCGCGAGCGTCATGCACCACCTGAGATCTGGCATCGATGTCAGTGCGCGGGGGGTCCGCCGCCGCGGTGGGTCGGACGCTTCATGAGGAATATCAGCGGCAGGATGATGATGAAGATTACGCCGAGGAGCCCGAACGTCTGATTGAACGCGATCATGGCCGCCTGGCGCCCGACGGCGCCGAACACCGCGGCATAAGCCTGGTGCGTGGCGCCGACGGGATCGACGCCGTTCAGGATGAGCTGCTGGCGGATATTCGCGATCATCGCCTGGGCTTGCGCGCTGAGCGGGGTGATGTGCGCGCCGAGCAGATGAATCTGCACCTGCGTCTTGCGCGCGACCAGCGTAGTGGCGTTGGCGATCCCCACGCTGCCGCCGAGATTGCGCATCAGATTGAAGATGCTGGTGGCGTTGCCCATGGCTTCCTTGCGGATGGGATCCATCGTCACCGTCGTCAGCGGAACCCACATCAGCGACATAAAAATTCCCTGCAGAAATTGCGGCCAGAAAATGTCCCAGTAACCTGCGTTCAGGTTGAGCACGGAAAGCTGGAACATCGTCAGCCCCACGCCGAGAAAGCCCACGGTGAGCAACTTTCGCGGATCAATTCGCGACATCAGAATTCCCGCGATCGGCATGCTGAGAAACGAGCCCAGGCCGCGCGGAAACATGGCGATGCCCGCCTGCAGCGCCGGATAGCCGAGCAGCGTTTGCAGCAGGATGGGCAGCAGCACCAGGCTGCCGTAGAGGACAAAGCCGAGCACGGTCATCAGGAAGACGCCGGTCCCGTAAGTTCGGTCGTTCAACACGCGCAGGTCCACCACCGGATCCGGTGTGCGCAGCTCGTAAATGACGAACACGGTGAGCGCCACCATGGAGAGAACGAACAGCCAGGTGATCCAGTCCGAGCCGAACCAATCGGCTTCCTGCCCCTTGTCGAGAACGATTTGCAGTGCGCCGACTCCGACAGCGAGCATGCCGATTCCCCAGGTGTCCACACGCGAAGTCATCCGCCGGATGTAGGGTGGATCGAAGATGAAGAGCGACGTCATCACCAGCGAGGCAATGCCGATGGGAATGTTGATGTAAAAAACCCAGCGCCAACTGTAGCTGTCCGTCAGCCAGCCGCCCAGCACCGGACCGAGCATCGGGGCGACGACGATGCCGAGCCCCCAGAACGCCATGGCCTTGCCGCGGTCCTCCGGCTTGAACGCCTCGAGCAGCACCGCTTGCGAAATTGGTTGCAAGGCCCCGCCGGTGGCGCCTTGCACGATGCGGAAGAAAATCAGGATGGGAAGCGACGGCGCCAGGCCGCACAGGAAAGAAGCGGCGGTGAAGCCAGTGACGGCGGCGAGCAGCAGACGTTTGCGCCCGAAATAATTGCCCAGCCAGCCGGTGATCGGGAGAACAATCGCGTTGGCGACCAGATACGACGTCAGCGCCCAGGTGGCCTCGTCCACGCTCGCCGAAAGGCTGCCGGCGATGTGTGGCAGCGAAACGTTCACGACGGTGGTGTCGAGCACCTCCATGAACGTCGAGAGCATCACCGCGATGGCGATGATCCATGGATTGATGACGGGAGTCGCAGCCGGCGCCGCGGCGGAAGTGGACGCTTTATTTGTCAGCTCGCTGGCCATCGTGAAGCGACCGTCGCTCGATGCGCCGAATCGCGCTCCGCTTCAAATTGTTGATGATAACGCGGAAGCGCGAATCGCGGCCACGAAACCGCGCCAATGCGCTTTGTTAGTCCCGCGGGGGCGAGCCCGGCTTCCACGGCGCAATCCAGAAATCAAACGAAAGCCACAGGCTGTAGGAATGGCGCATCAATGCCAGCGAGAACGCAAA
>JBGQEW010000150.1:0-4473 GCA_041496565.1 Terriglobia bacterium
GATAAAGTTTGCGGGCTCGACCTGGCAGGCGACGAGGCGCGCTTCGCCGCGACGCCGCACCGGGATGCGTTTGCTCTCGCGCGCAAAGCCGGGCTGCGCCGGACGGCACATGCCGGCGAAGCGGCCGGCGCGGAGAGCGTTCGCGAGGCGCTCGACGTTCTCACGGCCGAGCGCATCGGGCATGGGGTGCGAATCGAGGAATCGGCCGGGCTCGTGGAAGATATCCGCGACCGCGCGATCGCGCTCGAAATGTGCCCGCTGTCAAACTACCAGACGCGAGCGGTCGCTGAACTCTCCAACCATCCCATTGACCGGCTGCTGCGGAAACAGGTACGCGTGACGGTGAGCACGGACGCGCGAACCGTCTCACCGACCACCGTGACACTGGAGTTTGCGAGGCTTGAGAAACTATTTGGGTGGGGACTTGAAGAATTCTGGCGCTGCCAGCAGAATGCGGCTGAAGCCGCGTTTGCTTCGCCGGCGGTGCGCGCCGAGCTTCGGTCGCGGCTCGACGCCGCGCGCCGGGAAGCGCACGGTTAGGAAATTCTTCGCAGGGATCTCGTGCCGACAGATCACGATCAACAATCGGACGCAGTCTCCGCAGCGCCGAGGGGATTGACCTCGAGCGAGGCGCGGGATCGGCTCGCGCAATACGGGCCGAACGATCCGACGCCGGTGCGGCGGGGCGCCGCCGTGGCCGATCTGCTGCTGTTGTTCCTGAATCCGCTGGTCATTATTTTGCTGGTGGCGAGCGCGATTTCCGCCGCCTTGGGACAGCGCACGGAAGCGACGATCATCTTTCTGATCGTCGTCGTCAGCGTGGCCATCAATTTCGCTCAAACCTATCATTCGCGCCGCGCGGTCGAAAAACTGCGAGAAAACGTCACGCCCACGGCCACAGCGCTGCGCGACGGCGAGTGGGGCGAAATCAAACGCTACGAAGTCGTTCCCGGCGACCTGGTGAGACTCTCCGCCGGAGACCTGATTCCGGCAGATGGCCGGTTGCTCGAGGCGCGCGACTTGTTCGTCCAGCAAGCGGCGCTGACGGGCGAATCCCTGCCCGAAGAGAAAGACGCGCGCGGCGAGAAAGACTCCGCAGGGCCCAGCGCGCCGAACCTGGTATTTCTGGGAACCTCCGTGGTGAGCGGAACAGGAGTCGTCCGCGTCACCGCCACTGGCCCGCGGACGGCGTTCGGGGCGATCGCCCAGCGCCTGGCCGAGCGGCCGGAACAGACCGAGTTCGAGCGCGAGCTTCGGCAGTTCGGCCAGTTGATCCTGCGCGCTGTTTTCTTCCTCGTGCTCTTCATTCTCGTGGTGCGGGTCGCGTTGCACAAAGACGCGTTCGAATCGTTCCTGTTTGCCGTGGCGCTGGCCGTCGGGTTGACGCCGGAGTTTCTGCCGATGATCGCGTCCGTGACGCTGGCGCGCGGCGCCGTGCGGATGGCAAGAGACAACGTGGTCGTCAAGCACCTGCCGGCGATTCAGAATTTCGGCAGCATTGACGTGTTCTGCAGCGACAAGACCGGCACGCTGACGGCGGGAGTCATGACGCTCCATTCCTCGGTGGATGCCAGCGGGCAGCCTTCCGACCGGACGGCAGGGCTTGCTTATCTGAACAGCAAGTTCGAGACGGGGATTCGCAGCCCGCTCGACGCGGCCATCCTGCGCGATGCGCGCCGCGAGGCGGATGATTACCGCAAGTGCGACGAAATTCCGTTCGACTTCGAGCGCCGCCGCCTCTCGATTATTGTGGAACGCGACGGCCCGAAGGGGATCGAGCGGCTCCTGATTACGAAAGGCGCGCCGGAAGGAATCATCGAGCTGTGTGATTCCTTGGAAGCCGGCGGGCAGACGGGTTCGATGGATCCCGCGGCGCGAGAGAGGGTGCGGAAAACTTATCAGGAATTGAGCGGCCAGGGCTTTCGCGTGCTGGCGGTGGCCTACCGCAAAGCCGAGGCTCACGATAAGTTCTCGGTGGCCGATGAACGCTCGCTGACGCTGGCGGGATTTCTGGCATTTGCCGATCCACCAGGGCCAGACACCGCCGCCTCCCTGGCGGCCCTGAAGCGAGACGGCGTGCAGGTGAAGATCCTAACCGGCGACAACGAATTCGTTGCGCGCCATGTCTGCGAGCAAGTTGGTTTGGACGCCCGGGTGGTGGTGCTGGGAGAGGAACTCGAGAAGATGAGCGAACCTGCACTCCAGCATGTCGCCGAGGAAACCACCGTGTTCGCGCGTGTTTCGCCGATGCAGAAGCTCCGGATCATTCGTGCGCTGAAACAACGGGGACACGTGGTCGGCTATCTGGGTGACGGAATCAACGACGCGCCTTCGCTGCGGGCGGCTGACGTGGGGATTTCCGTGGCCACGGCGGTGGACGTGGCGCGCGAAGCGGCGGAGATCATCCTGCTGCAGCCCGGCTTGAATATTTTGCACAAGGGAATCCTCGAAGGCCGCCGGGCTTCGGCGAACGTGATGAAGTATCTCTTGATGGGCACGAGCTCGAATTTCGGGAACATGTTCAGCATGGCGGGCGCGTCCATCTTTTTGCCCTTTCTGCCGATGCTGCCCACTCAAATTCTGCTCAACAATTTCCTTTACGACGCTGCTCAAATCACGATTCCCTCCGACAACGTCGATCCGCAATACCTCCGCGGGCCGCAGCGGTGGGACATGCGTTTGATCCGGAACTTCATGATCCTGATCGGGCCCATCAGCTCGCTCTACGACTTCCTGACCTTTTACGTACTCTTGCACTACTTCCATGCCAGCGAACCGCTGTTTCACACGGGCTGGTTCGTGGAATCGCTCGCGACGCAAACGCTGGTGCTGTTCGTGATCCGCACGATGGGAAATCCATTCCGCAGCCGTCCGAGCTTGCCCCTGACGGTAACGACGATTCTGATGGTGATTGTGGGCATTCTGCTTCCCTTTTCGCCGCTGGCGGGCCTTCTGGGATTCACGCCGCTTCCAGGCCCGTACTTCACTTTCTTGGCCGCCTCGACGCTGACGTATCTTCTGCTTGTCGAGATTGCGAAACGACGCCTGTTTGCATCGGCGTTGGATTAGCGGAACCTCAAGCTTCGAGCCATTTCTGCAAACCGACCATACGCGGAGGGTCAGTCGCAAGGGCAGCTGCAAAAATGAGCGCAAGCGTGGAGCCGGGTCCATCCATCAGAAGCTTATCGGTGAAGTTCGAGAGAGTGGGGAGGCGCGACGCTCTCCCCGCGGGCAAGCGCATGGAGCACGAGTTCCACGCGGCTCGAGAGGCCAAGTTTGTCGAAGACTCGATAGAGATAGTTCCTCACGGTGTGTTCGGCAACGTGAAGTTCACGCGCGATATCTGAATTCTTCATGCCATCGGTGACCAAGCGAACCACATCGGCTTCGCGCCTCGTCAACTGCCTCATGTCTTTCGACTGGGAGAGGTGTAACGGCTTGAGACGAGTAATCAGATCCAGCAGAAACATCAACTGGTCATTGCTGACCCAAAGCTGACCGCTGTGAACCGTGCGGATGCACTTGGAAAGATTCCTCACCGAGCTACCGCGACAGAAGACTCCTTTGGCACCTCCTCGAAACGAATCGACGACGAGCTCGCGCTCATTGCGGTCCATCAACATCACCACTGCCGTGTTCACACCGGATGTCTGAATCCGTTGCAGAACCCTGAAGCCGTTCATCGGGCCATCCTCGAGAGCGGTACTGATTACAGCGACATGGGGTTTGAATGCTTCGAAGATTTGAACTGCATCTGCGTAGCTGGAAGTGGAACCGACGATGTCAAATTTGTCGCCGCAGCGCTTCAAGGCGCCGGCGATCAACTGTCCGCCCATCGTATTTGCTGCGGCGAGCAGAACCGTGATTCTTTCATCCGGGGGATGAGCACGCCCGTGCATGTGTATCCTCCGGGAACGTGGAGTTGAGGATGTGGCCGAAAACGGGCGGTTCCATTAGTACATGAACTCTAGTTAACTAGTCAATATATTTGTTGATCCCAGGAAGGCTAGTACGTCTCCGCCTACGGAGCGCGCCGCCACCGGCTAGACATCGCCAAGACAGAGAATTTTGATGGCCTCTAGGTGCGGACCACTCGCCTACTTGCAGGTAAGCTACGCGAAAAAACCCCCGCGGTATGCTCGCCGCACCAATCTCTGCAGTGGCGAATGATTCGGCGTTCGGTGACCGTCCAGAAGGGATGGGTAGAGAACTCACGGCACCTCGAACCAATAGAGGATACGGCAGTTATGCCAATGCTTTCGCTCTCGTCATGCAGTACATCGCTGTCAATTTAGAACTCCCGGCGCGTGATGTGGCTAAGGAGCTGGTACAGATGTCCCATCGGCTAACAGGACAAGAGACCCCATCAAGAGTAGCAATTGAGATTAAGGCAGATAAGTACCCGCTCTCCCGCCGCGCGACTTTGAGCGTCACGTTTACAGGGTTTTAGACCTAACGATCCATATTCCGAGC
>JBGQEW010000151.1:0-4420 GCA_041496565.1 Terriglobia bacterium
GCGGCGCGGTTGAAAATCAGCAAGACAACGCCGAATAAATCCTTGCGCTCCTCCTGGGACGGCGGGAAGAGCCGCGTGGACATCCTCTTCTTCAAAAAAGCCGCGGGCAAGAGCCTGGTGACCGTGGACCATCGTAAGCTTTCGAGCGCCAAGGAGTGCGCGCGGATGAAGGCCTATTGGTTCGCCGCATTGAATCGCCTGCAGGAAATGTTGGAAGTCTAAGCGGGAGGCAGCCGTATGAAGAAGCCCGTTCGATTCTCGATCTGGATCATCGTCGCGCATCTCGTACTGAATTATTTTCACGGAGCGGCGCACCGTGCACTCGCCATCGGGATTACGTCCGCGGAACGCCGGTTCGTTGTGATCGTCATTCTGTTTGCGCCGCTTGTTGCCGGTGTCTTACTCCTGCTCAAAGCGCGGCGCGCGGGCGGGTGGCTGCTGGCGGCCGCGATGGCGGGCTCCTTGGCCTTCAGCGTTTACAAACATTTCATTGCCGCCGGGCCGGACAATGCCTTCACCCTGGCGCCGAGCGCATGGGGTGCACTCTTCCAAATCACCGCCGTGCTGCTGGCGCTCATCGAAGCCCTGGGATGCTGGGCCGGTGTTCGCGCCGCCGCTCCTCGTTCCAAGGTGTGATTCGTGTTGCGCGGGACTTCAAGCCGGGGCTCGAATCGAAAAAACTGCTCCCGGAAAGGTAAGCTACTGCGACAAGTTCAAGTTGGATCGAAGATTAGTAATCGCCTTCGGTGCCTTCGAGGAACGCGCGCAGCTTGCGCGAGCGTGACGGGTGGCGGAGTTTGCGCAGCGCCTTGGCTTCGATTTGGCGAATGCGCTCGCGCGTCACGGCAAACGACTGGCCGACTTCTTCGAGCGTGTGCTCGCTCCCATCATCGAGTCCGAAGCGCATCTTGATGACTTTTTCCTCGCGCGGCGTCAGCGTCTTCAGCACCGAGGAAGTCTGCTCCTTCAGGCTCAGGTTGATGACCGCGTCCGACGGCGAGACTACCGCCTTGTCCTCGATGAAATCCCCAAGATGCGAATCTTCCTCTTCGCCGATCGGCGTTTCCAGCGAGATGGGTTCCTGCGCGATTTTCAAAATCTTGCGCACCTTCGCGACGGGAATGTCCATGCGCTTGGCGATTTCTTCCGACGTGGGTTCGCGGCCGAGCTCCTGAACGAGCTGCCGGCTGGTGCGGACGAGCTTGTTGATCGTCTCGATCATGTGCACCGGGATGCGGATGGTGCGGGCCTGATCGGCGATCGCGCGGGTGATGGCTTGGCGGATCCACCACGTCGCGTACGTGGAGAATTTGTAGCCGCGGCGCCATTCGAACTTGTCCACCGCCTTCATCAAGCCGATGTTGCCTTCTTGAATCAGGTCGAGGAACTGCAGGCCGCGGTTCGTATATTTCTTCGCGATGGATACGACCAAGCGGAGGTTGGCTTCGATCAGTTCCTTCTTCGCCTGCTCCGCCTCCGCTTCGCCCTTGAGGATCAACTGCAACGTGCGCTTGAGCTCGGCGGGGCTTACCTCGCTCAAAATCTCGATTTCTTTGAGCTCGATGCGGCGCGAGCGCAGATCTTTGCGCGCTTCGGCGAGAACTTCGCCCTTGGAGGCTTCCACGCGACGCTCGAGCTTGACCGCTTCGCGCTCGAGCTGATGGACGCGCTCGACCGTCTGGCGAATCTTGTCGATCAGGCGCTTGCGCTCCAGCAGATTGAATTCAAACGAGCGGACCAGCATGGACATCTCGATGCGCGTCCGCGCCAAGCTGTAGCTCGCGCGAAGATAGGGCCGCTTCTTCGAGCGCGGCATCTTCTCCAAGCGTGCCGCTTGTTTCATCCCCTGCAGGTAGTACTTGGCGATCTTGTCGATAATTCGGAGGGTCTGTTTGGTCTTCTCTTCGATTTTTTCTTCGGTGAGCTCTTCGTCGTCGAACTGGACGATTTCCTTGATCGAGCGGGCGCCGCGGCGCAGATCATCGCCCACGGCAAGCAGTTCTTTGAGCACCACCGGCGACCGCGAAATCGTCTTGAGCACCACCAATTGGCCGCGCTCGATGCGCTTGGCGATGGCGACTTCGCCTTCGCGCGTCAGCAGGGGTACGGTGCCCATCTCGCGCAGATACATGCGCACCGGGTCGTTCGTCTTTTCGAGCGTGCCCGGCGTCAGGTCCAGGTCGCCGTCGTCCGAGGGAGTTTCTTCCTTCACCTCGACGGTGTCGGTCGTTTCCGCCGCGGCAAGTGCAGCCTTGGCCGTGGAGAGGTCCTCATACACATCGATGCCATAGCGCTCGAAAGTCGAGAGCAAGTCGTCAATTTCTTCGGAGGAGTGGACCTCGGCAGGCAGAATGTCGTTCACCTCATCGTAGAGCAGGTAGCCGCGCTCCTTGCCCATGTTGATGAGTTGCCTTACCTGGTCGTATTTTTCCTCAATGGCCAACGTCACGCTTCCTCCCCAGGACTAAAACAATAGGTTGGATACAGGCAGGGACTAGGTTTCCACGCGCGTCTGCCGAAGCTCGGACACTCCGGCACACAATCGACCCTGAATTGTCGATTAAAGCTGGCGGTGATCCAACTTGAGGTAACTCTTTTCGACTCCGCGCCCGCGCCTGTCCAATGCACCGTGCCATCCAAACCATTGGATGCACGAGGCCTGCCGCCCGTTTCCTCCAAAACCCTACAAGAATACCCAAATTGGGTAAACCGAGTCAATCTCGATGTCTACAGACGGCGTGGGCTGCCAGAAATCCCCCTAGTCCGGCTCGGACAGCTGTTTGCGGAGTTTCTGCTTGCGCGCGAGCAGGCGCGAGAGCTCGGCCGCGGCAGGTTGCGCTTCGATCTGGCGCTGGACCGCCCCCAGCTCCGTTTCCACGCGGCGGTGCCGGAGGACACTGAGGCAGCTCTCGGCTTCGTCCCAAGCGGCGGCGGCTGACGACTCGAACAGAATCTCAAAAAGCAGCCGCCGGTCGTTTTCCGTGAGGACTTCGGCCAGCGCCGCGGGATCGGGGCGGCCTCCTGCGGCCACTGCCTCGACCAGCGCGCCGAAGATTTTTTCCGTTTCGAGGCCACGGTGGAGTTCATCCTTCGTGATTTCAAGGGCCAGGCGCTCGCGGAAGCCGTCGGCCTCTACCAGCATTTGCATCAGACGGCGCTCGGCGGGCTTCACCGCCTGGCCCATCAATTCGGGCTTCGGCTTCACCTCGCTGCGGCGCTCGGCGGCGGCGCGCCGTAGCGATTCGCGCAGCACCGGCTCCTCGATGCGCAGTTCCGAAGCGATGCGCGAAGCCCATTCGGAGCGCAGCAGCCGGCTCGGAATGCGCTGCACGTACGGCATCAGGTAATTCACCGCGGCGAGCTTGCCCTGCCCCGTCGTGCGATCCATTCGCCGCGCGCGGCTGATCAGGTAGTCGAGATACGCGGGCGCCGCTGCCAGCAATTTCTTGTAGCTTTCGGCGCCCTGCTCGCGGAGGAATTTGTCGGGATCGGCGCCGCCGGGCAGCGCGAGCACGCGCACGTCGAAATCTTTTTCGAGCAACAGCGCGAGCGACCGCTCCGTGGCGGCCTGGCCCGCCGTGTCCGGGTCGTAATTCACGACGACGCGGCGCGTAAAGCGTCCGAGGAGTTTGATCTGCGGTTCGGTAAGACTGGTGCCGCAACTGGCGACGACGTTCGCGACGCCCGCGCGCGCCACCGCAATCGTGTCCATGTAGCCTTCGACCAGAACAACGAAATCGCTCTGACGAATCGCTTCCTTGGCGCGGTCGAGGTGGTAGAGCACGTTGCTCTTCGAATAGACCGGCGTTTCGGGCGAGTTCATGTACTTGGGCATCTCGTCGCCCAGCGCGCGGCCGCCGAAGGCGATCGTTTTCGCCGATTCGTTCGCGATCGGGAACATGATGCGCCGGCGAAAACGGTCGTACAGTCGCCCGCTCTGGTCGCGCGAAAAAAGACCGGAGAGTTCCAGAAGTTTTTCGGCGTACCGCGGCTTCAGGTGGCGGAGAAGCGCGTCGCCGGAGGACGGCGCGTAGCCGAGACCGAATCGCGCAATCGACTCGCGGTCGAGGCTGCGGTCCTCGAGATAGGCCTGCGCGACCTTGCCTTCGGCGGAATCGGTTAGCTGCCGCGCGTAGAATTCCGCGGCCATGCGATGCATCTCGACCAGCGCCGTGCGCTGCTGGTTAACTTGGCGCTCCTCGGGCGATCGTTCGCGCGGACTCGGCGCCGGGATGCCGGATTTCTCGGCGACGGTGCGCACCGCTTCGAGAAACGCGCACTTCTCCATCTCCATCACGAACTTGAATACGTCGCCGCCCACGCCGCAGCCAAAGCAGTGATAAATTTGTTTCACCGGATGCACGGCGAACGAAGGTGTTTTTTCCTGATGGAAAGGACATAGGCCGGTAAAGTTCTGGCC
>JBGQEW010000152.1:0-4366 GCA_041496565.1 Terriglobia bacterium
CTCCTGCCGGGGCCTGTCGAGCTCCCAATCGAGCCAGGAAATCTCGTTGTCCTGACCATAGGCGTTGTTGTTTCCCTGCTGGGTGCGGCAGATCTCGTCGCCCGCGAGCAGCATGGGCACTCCCTGCGAGAGCAGCAGAGTGGAGAGAAAATTGCGAATCCGGCGCCGGCGCAGCGCGAGGATCGCCGGATCGTCGGTCGGCCCTTCCGCGCCGCCATTCCACGAGAGATTGTCGTTGTGGCCGTCCTGATTGTTTTCGCCGTTGGCTTCGTTGTGCTTCTCGTTGTAGCTGACGAGATCGTGCAGCGTGAATCCGTCGTGGGCGGTGACGAAATTGATGCTCGCGTAAGGCTGCCGGCCGTTGTGGCCGTAGAGATCCGACGAGCCGGTGAGACGATTAGCCAGGCTTCCCACCTGCCCGCCGTCTCCTTTCCAATAGCGGCGCACCGTGTCGCGATACAAACCGTTCCATTCGGCCCAGAGGACCGGAAAGTTTCCGACCTGATAGCCGCCTTCGCCCAGGTCCCACGGCTCGGCGATGAGCTTGACCTGATATAGAATCGGATCTTGATGGATGATGTCGAAGAACGCACCCAGGCGGTCCACTTCGTGCAGCTCGCGCGCCAGCGCCGAGGCCAGATCGAACCGGAATCCATCGACGTGCATCTCCGTCACCCAATAACGCAGGCTGTCCATGATGAGCCGGAGGACCTGCGGATGCGTCATGTCCAGCGTGTTGCCGCAGCCGGTGTAGTCCATGTAGAAGCGCGGGTTGTCGGCGACGAGACGATAATAGGCCGCGTTGTCGATGCCGCGAAAGCAAATCGTAGGCCCGAGATGATTGCCTTCGGCGGTATGGTTGTAGACAACGTCGAGGATGACTTCGATGCCTTCGCGATGAAGGGTCTTGACCAGGGTCTTGAACTCGCTCACCTGCTGTCCCAGAACCCCGCTACGGGAATAACGCGCCTCCGGCGCGAGAAAACCGACCGAGTTGTAACCCCAGTAATTCGTGAGACCGCGTTCGATCAAAGGTTTGTCGGTCACGAACTGGTGCACCGGCATCAGCTCCACGGCCGTAATTCCCAGTGAATGAAGATAATCGATGACCGGTGGCGACGAGAGACCGGCGTAAGTCCCACGCAGCTCAGGCGGCACTTTAGGGTGACGGGCGGTGAAGCCTTTGACGTGCGTCTCGTAAATCAACGTCCTATGCCAGGGAATGCGCGGCGGCGCGTCGTCGCCCCAGGTGAAGGCCGGATCGATGACGACGCACTTCGGTATGCCGGCGGCGCTGTCGGTCTCGTTGATGGCGAGATCGCCTTGCGGATCGCCGCGCTTGTAGCCGAACAGCGAGTCGTTGCTGTCGATTTTCCCGGCGATCGCCTTCGCGTAGGGATCGATGAGCAGCTTGGCGGGGTTGAACCGGTGCCCCTCCTTGGGCGCGTACGGACCGTGCACGCGGTGGCCGTAAAGCTGTCCCGGCCGCGCTTCGGGGAGATAGCAATGCCATATCTGCGCCGTGCTCTCGACCATCGGAATGCGGGCGCTTTCGCGGCTCGCATCGGGCGTGTCGAACAGGCATAGTTCCACGGAAGTGGCGTTCTCGGAGAAGAGCGCGAAGTTAACGCCCGATCCGTCCCACGTCGCGCCCTGCGGGAACGGTCTTCCCGGCCATACGACCCAGCTCATGAGACACTCCCGTAAATTTCCGGGTCGCGTTTAAAAAGGACGAATGCCCAGGGAGAAATTCTGAGCGTGGATTCTTTTTCCACGTCGAGCCGCTCGGGAAGCGCGCTGCCGGGGCCGCGCCATTGCTCCTCCGCCGAGTCGCAGAGCTTCGTCCAGTGCCGGTCGGAAAACGGCAGCTCGAACGTCGCTTCCGCCGAACTGAAATTGAAAAGCATGAACACCTCATCCTCCTCGCGCCACCGCCGGACGAACAAGAGCTTCTTTCTATCGACGCCGACGACTTCGATCGCGTCCTTATCTAAACGGGCCAGAGATGCGGTCTCCTTGCGGAGGCGAATCAAGCGCTGGTACAGCGCGAAGAGCGCGCGATGCGGATCTTTGGCGCGAAGACCAGGGTCGAGCTTTGCGCTTTGGAAAGTGGATTCGGCTTGCGGATCGGGCGGCTCTTGTCCCCAGGTGAACGAGCGGAACTCTTCGCGCCGTCCCTTGCGCACCGCTTCGACCAGATGCGGGTCCGTATGGCTGATAAAATACGGAAACGGCGCCGTCTCGCCGTATTCTTCTCCCATGAAAAGGAGCGGGATAAAAGGCGAGAGCAAAACCGCGCCCGCCGCGAGCTTGGCGCCCTCGAAGCCGGCGAGCCGGCACAGCCGGTCGCCCATCATCCGGTTCCCGACCTGGTCGTGGTTTTGGGAGAAGACGATGAAGCGCTCCGCCGGAACATCGCGCGCAGCGCTGCCGTGCCGGCGCTTGCGAAAGCTCGAATAGTCGCCGGAATAAACGAAGCCTTCCCGAAAACTCTTCGCGAGCTGATCGACCCCGCTGTAATCTTCGTAATAGCCCGTGCGCTCGCCGGTCAAGAGCGCGTGGATGCAATGGTGAAAGTCGTCGTTCCACTGCGAGTCCAGCGCGAAGCCTCCCAGCTCTCTCGCCCTGAGCAGGCGCGCGTCGTTGTCCGCGCTTTCCGGCATGAGGTAGATCCTCCGATTGAGGCGCTTCGCTTGCGCGTGGATCGCTTCGGCCAATTCCAGAAGAAACGGCCGCGGCGAATGGTCGAGGATCGCGTGGACGGCGTCGAGGCGAAGCGCGTCGATATGAAATTCGCTGACCCAGTAAAGCGCGTTCTCGATAAAAAATCGCCGTACCTCGTCGCTCTCCGGCCCGTCGAAGTTCATCGCCGGACCCCAGGGAGTGCTGTAGCGGTCGGTGAAATAAGCTCCGAACTCCGCCAGGTAATTTCCCTCGGGGCCGAGGTGGTTGTAGACCACGTCGAGGACGACGGCGAGATTTGTTAGATGACACGCATCGACGAGACGCTTGAGGCCCTCCGGCCCGCCGTAGGAATTTTGCGCGGCAAACGGCGCCGCGCCGTCGTAGCCCCAATTGCGGCTGCCGGGGAATTGCGCGACCGGCATCAGCTCGACCGCGGTGATTCCCAATTCTTTCAGATAATCGAGGCGTGGGACGATCGCGTCGAACGTTCCTTCGGGCGTGAACGTCCCGACGTGCAGCTCGTAGATAATGTAGTCTTTCAGCAGGAGACCGGACCAGCTTTGATCATGCCAGTCGAACTTAGAGTCTACGACTTGCGAAGGGCCGTGCACGCCTTCGGGTTGAAAGCGCGAGGCCGGATCGGGCCGTTCTTTGCCGTTGAGACGATAATGATACCGGCTTCCCGGCTCGACGTTGTCCACGACGGCATGGTGATATCCGCGCGCCTCCGGTTCCATCGAGACCAGCCGATCCTTGGGCGACGTGATGTGCACATCGACGCGCGCGGCGCGCGGCGCCCATACTTCGAAGCGGGTTTTGCCGTCGCCCAGGTAATTCGCGCCGAGGGTAATGAGCGTGTTTGCTTTGTCCATTTGAGAAAAAAACCTCAAGCAACAAACTCGTCATTCCGGCCAAGTCAGCCTTCGGCTGACGCGAGCCGGAACTCAGGTGGGGGGATTCTGGATTCCCGCTTTCGCAGGAATGACAGAGTGTGTTTTGTCGCGGCCTACCCACTTTTGAAGAAGACGGCAGCGAGCGGTGGCAGCGTTATCGTGAGCGAGTACGACCGGCCGTGAATCCCCTCGGACGCCGCCTCGACGCCTGCCGCATTCCCCATTCCGCTGCCGCCGTATTCGACGGCGTCGCTGTTGAGAAGTTCCCGCCAGAATCCGCCGCGCGGCGCGCCGACTTTATAGTTAAGGCGCGGGACCGGCGTGAAATTGCAGGCCGCGAGCACGATAGCGCCGGTGGATTTTCCTTTTCGCATCAGGCTCAACGTGCTCCCTTCGGCGTCGTTGCAGTCGATCCACTCGAAGCCCGCCGGATCGCAGTCGAGCTCGTGCAGCGCCGGCTCCGCGCGGTAGAAGCGGTTCAGGTCCGACATCCACCGCCTGAGACCGGCGTGGGGAGAATACTGCAGCAGATGCCACTCCAGGCTCCGGTCGTGCACCCACTCGTCCCGTTGGCCGATTTCGCCGCCCATGAACAAAAGTTTTTTTGCCGGCTGTGCGTACATGTAGCCGAACAGCAGACGCAGGTTGGCGAACTTCTGCCAGTCGTCGCCCGGCATCTTGCTCAAGAGCGAGTGCTTGCCGTAAACGACCTCGTCGTGCGACAGCGGCAGCACGAAGTTCTCGTGGAAGGCGTAGAGCATGCGGAACGTGAGCAGGTTGTGATGGTA
>JBGQEW010000153.1:0-4301 GCA_041496565.1 Terriglobia bacterium
CATCGAAAAATCCTATCGCGAGCACACCACGCTGACCGGCCAAGTGGTGGACCGGATCAAAGGCGGTCTGGTGGTGGATATCGGGTTGCGCGCGTTCCTGCCTGCGTCACAGCTCGATGTGAGGCCGACGCACGACCTGGACGTCTGGAAGGGCAAGGGGATTCCCTGCCGCGTGCTGAAGGTGAATCGGAAGCGCGGTAACGTGGTGGTCAGCCGGCGAGCGATTCTGGAAGAAGAGTTGCGCGTGCAGCGTGACGCTTTGTTGGCCACAATCAGCGATGGCGCGGTGCTGACCGGCAAGGTGAAGAACATCACCGACTACGGTGTTTTCGTGGACCTGGGCGGCCTGGACGGTCTGCTGCACATCAGCGACCTGGTGTGGGGCCGCGTGAAGCATCCTTCCGAAGTGGTGCAACCCGGAGAAGAAATTCAAGTCAAGGTCCTGAAATTCGACCACGAGAAAATGCGCATTTCGCTCGGGCGGAAACAACTGCTCGAAGATCCCTGGGCCAGCGTTCCGGAGCGGTTCCCGGTGGGGACGCGTCTGCGCGGAAAAGTGGTGGGCATCACGGATTACGGCGCATTCGTGCAGATTGAGCCGGGCGTCGAAGGGCTGGTGCACGTCAGCGAGATGAGCTGGTCGAAGCGGATGAAGCATCCGTCGAAGATCGTGAACGCGGGCGATGAAGTCGAAGTAGTCGTGCTCGAGGTGAAGACGGAACAGCATCGGATCTCGCTGGGCCTGAAGCAGACCATGCCCGATCCATGGCAGGCGGTGGTGGACAAGTATCCGGCAGGGACCATCGTCACCGGGCGCGTGCGGAACCTGACCGATTTCGGGGCGTTCGTCGAAATCGAAGAGGGCATCGAGGGACTGATCCACATCAGCGATATCAGTTGGACCGAGCGGGTGAAACATCCCGGCGAAAAATTCAAGAAGGGCGACACGGTTGAAGCCAAGGTCATCAAGGTGGACGCCGAGCACCGGCGGCTTTCGCTGGGCATCAAGCAGGTCAACGACATCTGGGCCAACTGGTTCCAGTCGCACCATTTGAACGAAGTGGTGCGCGGTAAAGTGGCGCGCGCAGCAGAGTTCGGAGTCTTCGTCGCGCTGGCGGAGGGAATCGAAGGGCTTTGCCACGTCTCCGAAATCGAGGAGCGGCGTCCGAAGGGGGAACGGCAGAACCAGCCGCGCGGCGGAGCTGGGAAGACGGCGGGGGCGAAGCTCGAGCCAGGACAGGAATACGACTTCAAGATTATTCGGCTGGATCACGACCAACACAAAATCAGCTTGAGCTATCGCGCTGCGATGAAGCAGGCCGAGCGACGAGAGATGGAGGACTACCGTTCCTCGAAATCCTCCCCCACGGCCACAATCGGTGACGCCATCATGGCGAAGAGGGAGTCTTCCTAGCCGGTCCATCGGCGCCGTGCCCGAGCCGGAGACTTGTTCACTGCAAATGCTTGCAGCCCATAAAAAACATTTACCTTGCGGGCGGATTGATGATATGCACAGGCAGTTGAGCGGCCCCTCGGTGACCCGCCAGCCCGGACCGGCGAAGGACCGGCGCTTATCCCGCGTAGAATCGCAAGGGGTTGAGAGATGACTGAGCACACGATGACGAAGGCTGACCTGGTCGAAGAAGTGACCAAGGTGACTGAGCTGCCTCGCAAGGAATCGGAGATGGCGGTTGAAACCATCTTCGAGAGCATCATCCAAGCACTGAAGCAGAGTGACAAAATCGAAATCCGCGGCTTTGGCAGCTTCCGCACGCGCCAGCGGCGGGGCCGCATCGGCCGCAACCCCAAGACGGGCGCGAAGGTGGACGTGCCGCCGAAGAAAATTCCTTTTTTCAAGCCCAGCAAGGAATTGAAGGACTTCGTCAACACTGCCCGGCCCACGGAAGCCTCTCCGGCTGCGGCCGATACGCCCCGGAGTTGACCCGGCGAACGGGATGGATTACCTCTGGACTCCCTGGCGATACCGCTACATCGCTGACACGAAGAAAGATGACCGTTGCATCTTTTGCGATGCGATCGCGCTGAACGATGATGCGAAGTCCCTAATCGTGCTGCGGGGGGCGAAGAATTTCATCATCCTCAACCGATTTCCTTACACTTCGGGCCACGTCATGATCGTGCCGTTCGCCCACGTCGCAGAATTTGCGGCAGCGGAGCCGGAGACGATGGCGGAAATGATGCGGCTGGCGCAGCGCGTCCAGGCGGCGCTCGAAGCCGCCTATCATCCCGATGGCTATAACCTCGGAATGAACCTCGGCCGCTCGGCCGGCGCCGGAGTCGCGGGGCACCTTCATTTGCATGTTCTGCCGCGCTGGAACGGCGACGTAAACTTCATGACGACGATTTCCGAAACGCGCCTGGAGCCGGAAGACCTCGCCGCCACGTATGCGAAACTCCGGCGCGCTTTAGCGGAGACGAACCGCTAGGCTCCACGATTATCGCTGGCGCTTGTGGATCAGGGTCTCGGCAGCGCGGATTCTGGTTCTCTATTTTCGCTGCGCGGCCTAGAATTTCGAGTTCTGGCGCGGCGGGCGGAAAGGTTTTTCGATTCGAAGGCCCGTGCGATCAAGACTGGCAGCAGCAAGGAATACCTGAGGGAGGCGCGTGAATCTGGAACTGACGGAAGAACAAGAGCTGCTGCGGCGAAGCGTGCGCGAATTCGCCGAAGCGGAAGTGAAGCCGTTGGCGAGGGAGCTGGATGAGAGCGGCCATTTCCCGCGCGAACTGTTCCGCAAGGCGGCCGAGATGGGACTGGCGGGCGTCGCGTTCCCCGATGCGTACGGCGGCGCGGGAATGGACCACATCAGCTACTCGATCGTCATCGAGGAGATTTCGCGGGTGTGTGCTTCGACGGGAGTGATCCTTTCGGTGCAAAACTCGCTGTACTGCGATCCGGTCTATCGCTTCGGCACCGAGGAGCAGAAGAAGAAATTCCTCGTCCCATTCACGCGCGGCGAAAAAATCGGCTGTTACGCGCTCACCGAGCCACAGGCCGGCTCGAACGCCGCGGCGCTGCGCACGAAAGCGATTCGCAAAGGCGAGCGATACATCGTCAACGGGACGAAGGCCTGGATCACGAACGGCGGCGCGGCGGACGCGGCGATCGTCTACGTGAACACGGAACCGGGGAAAGCCGAGAAGGGAATCACGGCGCTCGTGGTTGAGAAAGGCACGCCGGGATTCACAGTGGGCAAGGAAGAAAAGAAGCTCGGCATCCACGCGACCGCGTGCACGGAGCTGGTGTTCACCGATTGCGAAGTACCGGCGGCGAATCGAATCGGCAACGAAGGCGAAGGCTACAAGGTAGCGCTCTCAACGCTCGACGGCGGGCGCATCGGCATTGCCTCGCAGGCCATCGGCATCGCGCAGGGCGCGTTCGAAGCGGCGCTCAGCTACGCGCAGCAGCGCGAAGCTTTCGGGCACCCGATCGCGGAATTTCAGGCCATCCAGTTCATGCTTGCCGACATGTCCACGGAGATTGAAGCGGCGCGGCTGCTGGCGCGCAAGGCCGCGTGGAAACAAGACGCGGGTGCGCGGTTCACGATGGAGGCTTCCATTGCGAAGCTCTTCGCGAGCGAGATGGCAACGCGCGTGACGCACAAGGCGATTCAGATTCACGGCGGCTACGGCTACAGCCAGGAATATCCCGTCGAGCGCGCCTACCGCGACGCGCGCATCACGGAAATCTACGAAGGCACGAGCGAAATTCAGCGGCTGGTCATTGCTGCGTGGGTGCTCAAGAGCTACTAACTGTCCGCGAATCTCCACCTGCCCCGGCCCCCATCAGTGTTTCTCTGTGGTTCCCACACGTTGTATGCTTTCGGGATGCTGCCTCTTGATTGCAGGCTCGCATTCGACGCGGCGCACGAAGAAGAATTTTTCGCGGCGCTTCCGGCGCGGCCTGCGGTTTTTCTGCTCGAGCCTCGGGCGGCAGCCGCACAGCCATATCTCGCGCGGACTGCTGATTTGCATCGCGCGGCCGAGCGCCTGCTGCGACTGCCCGACTCTGCAAGCAAACGCCTGAACTTGCGCGAAGTTGCAGCAGCGATTCGCTACCGCATTGCCGGGTCCAAGCTCGAACAATCGCTCGTGCTCTACCAGCACGCGAGGGAATTGTTCCCACGCCGCTACCGCGACTGGCTTCGTCTGCGCCCGCCCGCGCTACTGAAGGTGAACCTGCGAAACGAATATTCGCGCTGTTACGTGACGCGGCGAATCCTGGCGGATGGGGGCAGCTATTTCGGGCCATTCGCGAGCCGCAAAATCGCCGAATCGTTCGC
>JBGQEW010000154.1:0-4244 GCA_041496565.1 Terriglobia bacterium
CGCGCAGGAACTCCAACAGTGACGTGGACGGTTCCGCGTCCGCGCTGACGGATTTGCCGTTGACGGTAACCTTGATCGTGAGACTCATTACGCAACCTCCTTGCCGGTCGCCGCTTTCCACGTCTGCTCCAAGCCTCTTCGGGTGAGCGCTTCGACGATCCACCCGCGATATTCCGCGCTGCTGCGCTGATCGGTGATCGGACTCGACTCGGCGGCCGCCGCTTGCGCGGCCTCTCTCGCCAGCTTCGAATCCAGCGGCTTGCCCCGCAGCATCGCCTCCGCCTTGATCGCGCGGATCGGCGTCGGCGCGACGGCGCCCAATCCGATCCGGGCCTCTTGCAATGTCTTTGCAGCGCCATCGGGCACGAGCAGGACAGCGACGCCGACGACGGCGATATCCATGGGACCTCTCACGGCATGTTTCAAATAAACCCCGCAGCTCCCTTTCGGCGGGTAGGGGATTTCAATCGCCGTGAGCAGTCCTTTAGAACCCAAGCTGGTCTTGCTCGGACCCTGGAACAGGGAATTGAACGGCTCGGTCTTCTCGCCGTCGGAAAAGGAGAGCCGGGCCTTAGCTTCCAGCACCAACAGGGGCGCGAGCGTTTCGCCGGAAGGGGAGGCGCGGCAGATGTTGCCGCCGATCGTGGCCGTGTTGCGAATTTGCAGCGAAGCGAACTGATGGCAGGCCTCCCACAGCAGCGGCAGCCGCTCGCGTACGAGCTTGCTGGTCTCGATCTCACGGATGGTGACCAGAGGGCCGATGCGCAGGCCGCCGCCGTTTTCTTCGATGGCGCTCATGCCGGGAATCCGCTTGATGTTGACCAGGCAGCCGGGCTCTTCCTTATATTTGATGTCCACCATGACATCCGTGCCGCCGGCGATGACCTTGGCTTCGCTTCCGTACTTAGCAAGCAGCGAAAGCGCCTCACGGACGGATTCGGGTTTAAAATAATCCATAATCGTTGCCCCCACTCTTATTCGGAGCCGATGAACCCGTCAACTCTCTCGCGGTTCTTCGCAGTCCTCATACTTCACCTGCGTCTCAATGGCAATCCTCCGGGCCGGCGATAGCGGAAACCTCTGCCGGTTCGTTCTTGACGAAGCGCGCGCTTGTCGAATACGCTATGGAAAGACAACCATGAACAATTCCAACTTCACGGCTTCAGTCGAGAATCGCTACTTCGAAGACTACGTCGCCGGCTCGGTTCACGAATTCGGTCCGATCGCCGTGGAGCTTGACGAAGTGATCGGTTTCGGCAAGCGCTTCGTGCCGCTCGCCTATCACACGGACCCGGAGCTTGCGAAACAAAGCATCTACGGCGGTTTGATCGCCAGCGGCTGGCACACCGCGGGTTTGATGATGCGGCTCTACACCGACTATTATCTTTCCAAAGTCGCCAACCTGGGATCTCCGGGAGTCGATGAGCTGCGCTGGGACAAGCCGGTGTTTCCCGGCGACGAGCTTTCCATCCGCGTGACCGTGCTGGAAACCAGGCTTTCAAGCTCCAAACCGGACCGCGGCATCGTCCGCTCCTACCTCGAAGTCCTGAACCAGAAGAGCCAGGTCGTCATGAACTTGAAGATGGTAAACTTCGTGCTGAGCCGCTATGGTGTGGAAAGAACTCCCGGCCGCTGATGGTATCCACCACAAAAACGATCGATTTGCTTCAGCCCCCGCCGATCTCCGGCCTGATGCGCGAGGCACGCGGGCTGCTGGAGCTGCCGCGTCTTTTGCTTCGCGTGCGGACGCTCGCGCGCCAGCCGCGAGGACGGGGCGCGCCGGTTCTCGTCCTTCCCGGTTACGGCGCTGGGGACGTTACGACGCTCGTGCTACAGAGTTATTTACGGCTCCTCGGCTATAAAGTACGCGGATTAGGCGATCGGAAAAATTCCCGCGACGTGCCCGAATTATTAACGCGAGTGCTCAAACGCCTGGTCCATTTTTCTCGTAAAGCCCGGCAAGAAGTTCGCATCGTCGGCTGGAGCCTGGGAGGTTATCTCGCGCGCGAGGCGGCGCGCGAGCGTCCCGACCTCGTGCGTCAAGTGATCACACTGGGGACTCCGGTCGTGGGCGGCCCAAAGTATACGATTGCGGCGCACCGCCTTCGCCGGCGCGGCATCGATATGGAGGCAATCGAGGCGCAGATCCAAATGCGCAATCGCGTCTCGCTCACGACGCCGGTCACGGCGATCTACACGCGCCTGGACGCGGTCGTTGCGTGGGAGGCTTGCATCGACAACGTCTGCTCGAACGTCGAGCACATCGAAGTCGGCACGACTCATTTCGGTTTGGGTTTCTCTCCGGAAGTTTACCGGATCATCGCGGAACGGCTCGCCGGTACCGGCAAATCCGGCCGGGCCAATCTGTTGTGAGCGCAGCCGTGCCTTCGAGCGAATTGATCGTCGACGTTCACCACCATTATATGCCGGCGGCTTTGTTCGACCGGCTCGCCGCTCAGGCCGGCGGGCGGCGCATCGTCACCAACGAAATCAGTCTGACGCTGAACCCTTCGCGCAAAGACCTCGAGGCGCATCTCCGCGTGATGGATGAGGCGAGCGTCAAGACGGCCGTCCTCACCGACCAGGTGCAGGTGATGGGAGCGGAGGTCGCGCGGATGTTGAACGACGGCATTGCCGAGGTCGAGCGGAAGCATCCGGACCGATTCCTTGGCGCCATTCATCTGCCGATTCATGAACCCGGGGCCGCGGAGCGCGAGCTCGCGCGCGGCATCGACGAGTTGGGTTTACGCGCGGTGGCGCTGCTCGCGTGTCATCTCGACGTGCAGCTCGATAATCCCATCATGAATCCGCTCTATGAGCGCATCCAGCGCCACGGCTTGCCGATCGTCATTCATCCGCAGTCGAAACCCACCGGCTCGGATACGATTTACAATCTCGACCGCTGCGTCTTCCGGCCGTTCGAGACGACCCAGGCGATCGTGCGCGTGATGGCGAGCGTCTTGCCTCGCTATCCTGGGCTGCGCTTCGTGATGCCGCATCTTGGCGGCGGCGCCTCATCGCTCAAAGGAAGGATGATGGCGTTTTTCGAGCCGGAAGACGCCGTAGTCCCGGCGGAGCTAAAGGGATACTTGAAGACGCAATCCGAGCAAAAGCGGCTGGGTCTTGCGGAGCGTTTCGAAAAACTATTTCGCGCGCTCTACTTCGATACCGCCGGAACCGGCGCCTGGGCTCCGGCGCTGGAGGCGGCGTTCAACATTACCTCCGCCGACCGGATCATGTTCGGCACCGACTATCCGCTGGAGTGTAAAACCGCCGCGAACATCCTCGAATCCCTCGCCGTCGTCCGCGAAGCGGCGCGCTCGCCGGAAGATAGAGCTGCCATGCTGGGGAAAACGGCCGCCGCCCTCTTTAAGATAGCCTGATCGTGTTCGCGATCGCAAAACTCTCGCCGTTGGCCTTTTTCGTCGGCGTCGCAATCGCGCCGGGAGCTTACGCCCAGTCGCTTGCCACGCAGCAACGGCTCGCACGCGAAATATTCCAGGAACTCGTCGATATCAATACGACCGATTCCGCCGGCAGCACGACCCTCGCCGCGGAGGCGATGGCGCGGCGGCTGCGCGACGCAGGCTTTCCGGCCGAAGATATTCATGTCCTCGGCCCCGAGCCGCGCAAGGGCAATCTCCTCGCGCGCCTGCGCGGCAGCGGCGCGCGCCGGCCGCTCCTGCTGCTGGCGCATCTCGACGTGGTCGAAGCCAAGCGCGAGGATTGGTCGTTCGATCCGTTCAAGTTCGCCGAGCAGGACGGATACTTCCTGGGCCGCGGCACAGCGGACGACAAAGCGATGGCGGCGATCTTCGTGGCGAACCTCATTCGTTACAAGCAGGAAAAGTTTGTCCCCGACCGCGATATCATCCTGGCGCTGACCGCGGACGAGGAAATGGGAGACGTTCCCACCAACGGCGTCGACTGGCTGCTGAAAAATCATCGCGGCCTGATCGACGCGGAGCTGGCGCTTAACGAAGGCGGCGGGGTCTCGCTGCGCGACGGCAAACCGGTCGTCAGCCGGCTGCAAGTCAGCGAGAAAATTTCCGTGATGTATCGCTTCGAGGTAAAAAATCCCGGCGGCCACAGCGCCGCGCCGACCCGAGACAACGCGATCTATCATCTCGCCGAAGGCCTGGCCCGGCTGGCGAAGCATGCATTCCCCGTGAAGCTCACCGAAGCCACGCGCGGCTTCTTCCAGCGCATGGCTGCGTTCGAAAGCGGACAGGATGCGGAAGACA
>JBGQEW010000155.1:0-4241 GCA_041496565.1 Terriglobia bacterium
CGGCCGCGCGAGTGGTATAATCCCGCCTCTTTCTATTTTATGTCCGAAAACCTTTCCCGATGGACGGAAATCATGAGCACGCGCGGGCTGCGGCTCTTCTTTATCGCCGCACTCGCTTTCCTCCTGACCCGGCTGCTCAAGGCGCTGACCAATCGGCTGATTCGACTGGCAGGATCGCAATCGCGCCCCGCGCAGATGCGCGAGCAGCAGACCCGTGCGATGGCCGCACTGCTCTACAGCTCCGGGATGATGCTGATTATTCTCACCGCGATCCTGGTGGCGCTGCCCGAATTTGGATTCGACGTGACGCCCCTCGCCGCCGCCGCAGGTTTGGCCAGCTTGGCCATCGGTTTCGGCGGGCAATATCTGGTGCGCGATTTGATCAACGGATTCTTGATCGTGTTCGAGGACCAGTACGTCGTCGGCGATCGTATCAAGATTGATGATGAAGCCGGCCGCGTCGAGATGGTCACGCTGCGGCGCACCGTGCTGCGGAACGATCGCGGCGCGGTGGTAAACATTCCGAACGGCCTGATCGGCCGAGTCGCCAACCTGAGCCGCGACTGGTCACAGACCTGGGTGGACGTCACCGTTCCCGCCGACGAATTGGCGACCACCGCCCTTCGCGCGCTCGAGAACATCGCTGCCGGATTTCGCGCCGATCCCGATTGGTCGGGCGCACTGATCGAGGGGCCGCGCGTGCTCGGAATCGATTCGCTCGCGCTGACTGGGACCACGATCCGCATCCAGATTCGCTCCGCTCCCCTGCGCCAGGAAGACGTGGCGCGCGAGCTGCGGCGCCGGATCAAAACCGTTTTCGAGCAGGAAAGGATTCCACTCGCGGCCGTTCAAAAAGTTGAACTCGTCGGAGGCGAGAGGAAATCTCCGTAACAGAAGTCGCAGTTTCCAATCTATCTACATCGAGGAGGAACAAGCCATGGGAGAAGTTACGCACGAGCAAGTGAATCTGATGCTTCGTCTCTATGAGATGCGTCGAGAGCCTCGGCTGCGCGAAGCGCGGTCGTGGTTCGTCAGCAATTTTCATGCCCAGTCGATGGACGAAGTGATGAAGAATTTTCCGCCGAACAGCGAAGCGGGCACCAATATTCGGATGATGGTCAGTTATTGGGAGATGGTGGCAAGCATCGTCAATCGCGGCCTGATTGACGAAGAGTTTTTCTTCGAAAACTCCGGCGAGCAGTGGGTGGTTTGGGATCGCTTCCGCCCGATCATTGCCGCTTGGCGCGAGAGTATGAAATATCCGCAGATGCTCTCCAATCTCGAGGAGCAATGCAAGCGCCTCGATGCCTGGCGCGAGAAGCGCGCCCCAGGCTCGACCGAAGCGCTACGGCAGCGCCTGCAACAGATGGCTCGGGCGCAGGCACAGGGGAAATAGGGCGGCGACGGACATTCGCCGTTCGGCCGCGGGGCCGGCGCGCCGCGCCGGCTCTGCGCAACCTGCAAAGCCGATAAATTCTTGCTCCGGCTGCGCCCAATTATGATAGGTTCAAACACCAATCACCGGGAATGAGGCCGCTCCTGGGCCTCCAGTAAGGTGAACGATCCGGTCGTCCCCCGGTCTGAAACAATTTGAGTTGAGCGCCGCTCCTAGTCGATTAGTACGCAAGAGATTTTGGTAGGAGACCCGACATGACCCAGCGAACTTCATCCATGTCTGCCCTGGCTGGCTTGCTGATCGCGCTACTCGCCATTCCACCGGGCGCAGCGGCCCAGTCCGCCCCCGTGGCCGAGCGCGCTGGGCAAGTCTCGAATGTCCTCCCCGCAGTGAACCTCGTGCGCGGCGCCCAGGAAATGCCTGCGGGGGCCGGAATGCCTGTCTATTGGCAGGACGCGATCAACACGGGACATTTAGCTCGTGCTCGCGTGGCGTTGACGGATGGCTCGATCTTGAATGTGGGCCAGGACTCCAACCTGCGCATCGTCAAGCACGATGCCGCCACGCAGCAAACCGAGTTGGAGCTTAATTTCGGACGGGTCCGCTCGCAGGCGGTCCATCTCACCAAGCCCGGCGCAAGCTTTCAAATCCGCACGCCGACCGGCGTTGCCGGCGTAGTTGGCACGGATTTCTTTCTCTCGTTCGAAAATTTCATGACTCGCCTGCAGGTGTTCGAAGGTTCGGTGCGCTTCTGCAATCTTGCCGGCGCGTGCGTGATGGTTGGTGCGGGGCTGATGTCTTTGATTCGCGTCCCCAGTCAACCGCCGGATTCGCCCTCGCCGATGCCGAGCTCCGATGTGACTGATGCGAATCAAAGCACCAGTGTTCAAGCGGCCCAGGGCATGACGGGCGTGATGGCTACACATGGAGCGTTGATGTCAACGGTGATGGTGCTCTCGGTGGCGGTCCCCGCCGCGCTGGTTGCCGGTTTTCGCTCTACCAATACTTGCGGCTGCACGACCGTCGTGGCCAAGCCGACCAACAAACCCGCTACCGCTGGTCCAGGGAACCATTAGCCGCCCAGGGCGGCCGGTCATCTCCGCCTGAGCGGGCGGCGAATTTCCGGCTCCACGCCGTGAGCGGACGTCGAGCGATTGCGCTCGCTCCAGCGTTGATTTATTCCCCTCTCACCTCATGGCATCCCTGTAAGTCCTGTCGCGAGCCGCGCGGCGCGTGATTCCTATTGACATTCTATAGGTCGGGTGGATTATCTTATAGACTGTCTATAGGAGGCGTGGCATGGCTCCCTCGCAAACGGAACTTCTGCAAGGAACGCTCGACATGCTGATTTTGAAGACTCTCGCGCTCGACGAGATGCATGGCTTGGGCATTTCGCGCCGCATCGAGCAAGTCACCAAAGGCACCTTTCAAGTGAAGCCGGGCTCGCTCTTCCCCGCCCTGCACCGCATGGAGCAGGAAGGTTGGATTTCTTCATCGTGGGGAGAATCGGAAAACAACCGCCGCGCGAAATACTACCGGCTCACCAAGGCGGGGCGGCGGCAACTCGAAACGGAAGCCGTGCGCTGGGGAAAAATTTCACTCGCAATTGCCCGCGCACTCGAGGCGAGTTAGGAGGCCTGGCGATGCCGCTACTCTCGATCTTCTCGAGCCTCTGGCGCAACTGGTTCCACAAGCGCCATGCCGAGCACGAACTCGACGACGAAGTCTGCTCCTATCTCGATCTCCTCACCGAAGAGAAAATCCGCCAGGGCCTCACGCCGCGGCAGGCGCGCCGCGCTGCGCGAATCGAACTCGGAGGTATTGAACAAGTGAAAGAAGAGGTTCGTGATGTGCGCATCGGCGCCTGGCTCGACACCTTCGTCCAAGACCTCCGCTTCGGCCTCCGCGTGCTGCGGCGCAGCCCAGGCTTCACCGCCGTCGCCGTGCTCACGCTCGCCCTCGGCATCGGCGCCACCACTGCCATCTTCAGTGTGGTTTACGGCGTCCTCCTGCGCCCGCTGCCCTATCCCAATCCCAGCCAGATTGTCCGCGTATGGGAAGTAAACGCTCATGGCAACCGGATGAACTTCACCGATCCGAATTTCGAAGACTTTCGTTCACAAAATCATTCGCTGCAGGGACTCGCCGAATACTCGTCACGCCCCGAACCGGTCTCTGGCGGCTCCGAGCCGACTCGCGCTGTCCTGGCTTCAGTCTCGCGGGATTTCTTTCTTGTCATTGGCGTCGAACCCTTCCTCGGCCGAGGCTTTGCCGCGGAAGACCAACGCTTCGGCGCCCCTCCGGTTGCGCTGGTCAGTTACTCTTACTGGAAGCAATATCTCCGCGGCGCAACCGACCTGTCCACGATCAAGCTGACGATCGAAAATCATTTCTGCCCCGTCATCGGCGTTCTCCCGCCCGGGTTCGGGTTCCCGGCCAATACCGACGTCTGGGTGCCGCGTGAACGATTCGAGCGGCTCCCCAGCCGCACCGCGCACAATTGGCGAGTCGTCGGGCGGCTGCGCGATGGCGTCACATTATCGCAGGCGCGCTCCGAACTCTCCGCGATCGCCCAGCGGCTCAAGCAGCAATACGGCCAGGACACGGGGACGTCCGATGCCGCCATCTCTCCGCTGCAGGACGCGATCACAAGCTCTGTTCGACCCGCGTTGCTCATCCTGCTCGGCGCGGTTGCCTTTCTGCTGTTGGTCGCCTGCGCCAACGTCGTGAATCTGCTTCTCGCGCAAGCGGCCGCGCGTGAGAAGGAGCTGGCCATTCGTACCGCACTTGGCGCCGGACGCAGCCGCTTGGTTCGCCAGTTCCTCACCGAAGCCCTTCTGCTTTC
>JBGQEW010000156.1:0-4114 GCA_041496565.1 Terriglobia bacterium
CGTTTAAGTAGACAAGCCGGTCGACGCGTTCCTGATAGGCAAGTTCGAGCAAGCGAAAGGCTTCGTCCATTTCGCCCAGGCCGACGTGGATGGCCGCTGGGTACAGATTCGGAACGAACCGAGTGGCCCCAAGCTGCTGCAGCTTCTGGAGCGCTGCTCGCGCTTCCACGGCATTTCCTGCCATGGCCTGGGCGTGGCCGTAAGCCATGACCATCGCCGGATTGTCTCCGGAGAGCTGGCGCGCGTGCTGGAAAGTCTCCATGGCCTGAGGATACATTTTCTTCTCGCGATAGGCGGAGCCGAGCCAGTAATGCGCCGGCAGGAAATCGGGATGGAGCTTTACGACCTGCTGTGCTTCTTCGATAGCCGCATCAAACGCGCGGCCGAAGTAATACGTTTCGGCAAGCACGGTGTGGAAGAGGGGAGAAACGGGGTCCAGATCGAGAGCGTGACGCGCTTCGGTCAATGCCTCTGGATTGCGACCTTCGACGATCAGGAGATGGCAATACCATTCATGGGCGTTGGGATCGTTGGGATTGAGATCGATGGCGCGGAGCAATTCTTTTTCGCCGGTGACGAGGTCCCAGTCATAACTCATCGCTACGTTGCCGAGGACGGCGTGAGCTTCGGCAAGCCGGGGATTGAGCTGCAAGGCCCGCTGTGCGGCCTCCCGCGCTCTTGGTTTGGCTTCGCCGGGGGGCATTCCGTCGTTGGGAACCTGGCCCAGAATGGCGGTGGCAGCAGCAAGGCCGGCATAGGCCTCCGCGTACGATGGATCATCGTGAATGGCCTGTTCGAAAAACTTGATGCTGCTGCGCAGGTCGCCGCGGCTGCCCCAGGCAAATTTGCCCTGATGGTAAGCGTGGCGGGAGTTGGCGATCTCCGGCGTAGCAGCGTGAACGGTTCCAGGCCGCAACGAGGGCGAAGGTTGTGGACTGGGCGGCACGGGAAGCGTGGCGAGTATCTGGCGGGCGATCGCGGCGGAGACATCCGATTCCACTTGCAGGACATCGGAAAGTTCGCGAGTGAATGAATCGGCCCACAGATGCGTCTCATCGCTGACCTGGATCAATTGGACGTCGATGCGCACCTGGTTGCCGGCGCGTTGGACGCTGCCTTCCAGCACATACTTCACATTGAGGATGCGGCCGATTTCGGTGATGGGCTTGCCGGAGACAATTTTTGAGGAGGTCGCGGCGATCACGCCGAGGTGCGAAGGATCGAGCTGGCCGAGTTTGGTGCGAATCACATCGGTGAGCCCGGCGGTGATGTAGTCCGGCTTGGAATCGCCGCTGACGTAGGTGAAGGGCAGGACGGCGAGGCGAACTTTGTCGCGAGTGGAATCCTTGGCTTGAAGCCAGCGGTAAACGCCAAACGAGAGGCCAAAAAGAATCGCGAGAGCGAACATGGCGGCGACGACGCGCTTCCCTGCCGAAGGAGAAGGCATAACAGGATCTGGAGGGGGATAGGGAGTCGGGGGTACAACCGGCGGATCGGCGCTGTCGATCGGGGAATCCGTGCCGCTCAATTCCTGTTCGCGGACAAAGGCGTCGTCGGCGTCGGGGTCGTCCTTTGGCTGGCGCTTCTTGATCCAATCGTCGAGTTCGCGCGAGTAGGCGTAAACGGTGGATTTTTTCTTGTGCTCGTGACGGTGGACGGGCAGGCCCTCGGTCCTCTCCCAACGCTGCACAGTTCGGACTTCGCGGCCGAGATACGAAGCAATTTCTCCCCAGGAGTCTAGCTTTTTGCCTGGAAGGGATGACCCTTCGGGACCTTGCGGGGCTCCGCTTGCCGGTATGTCGGGGGGCGACATTAAAGCGATTCAGTGGGCGGATTATACCCTAGTAATGCCTCAGAATCGCAAAGAGCCGTGCTAGTGGGCGGCTTTGGCGGCGGCTGCGCCGGCGGCGGCGCCGATGAGGAGCCACTTGGCGGCGCGGGCGATGCGGCGCCAGCGGCTGCCGCCTCGAGCGATGCGCAGGGCGTCGTCGCGTTCGCGCGTGAGTGCGGTGGTCTTTTGGCGTTCGTCGGTGAGGTCGCCTTGGGCCGCGGCGAGCTTCGCTTGGCAGGCTTGGCAGTCGATGGTGAAGTCGTAGAGCGGTTTTAGGTCTTCGGCGGGAATGATGGCATTGGTTTGGGCAGAGGGAGAGTTTGGCGATGCTGGTGCGGATTGCAGAACGATGGGGGATGGAAGGGAAATATGGCTTGGGAGCTCGCGCACAATTTGCGCGGGCGTCACGATGGTGCGTTTCTCGGCCGCCAGGGTGGATAGGGTTTGCACGAGTTGAGCGTCACGGTCGTGCTGCCGCGCGTCGGCTGCCGTCAGGAGCTGTCTTGTGGCGGCCAGTTCGGACTCGAGTTGGGAACGATCGCGCCGGTCTGCTCGCCAGGAGAAATAGACAGCCGTGGCGAACAGAAACAAGGCAGCAAGTTCAGCGAGACGGATCCAAAATCGTGCGGGCATAAGTGCATCCAGTGCGAACTTGGCGGCAAGGGCGCAGCATGCTGCGCCCCTCCAAAGAGATCGTAAACCACGCGGCTAAAGGTAGTGGGCGCGGCGGGCGAGGACTTGCGCGGCGTAGGTTGCGTTCGCGCCGCCGTTCCAGGCGAGCAGCGCCCGCGTGGTGTCGCCAGCCATGGCGTCGAATTTCTTGCGCAGGACTTTGCACCCGACGGCGAGGCCCTGTTCGGGATCGCACAAGGTCGAAAGAAACAGGGCATCGAAGCCCGTTTCGCGGGCGACTTGTCCCATCACCTGCATCAATCCCCAGGAGAAGCCGCGCGCGTAGGCTTCTGTCGACGACACCTTGTTGTTTGTATACAGGGATGCGACGTACTTGGTGAAAAAGGCTGGCTCGTAGCGCATCGCCCAGGGATTCCACGCGGACTCCTGCTCGACTACCGCGCAGACGAGACCTGGATCGAGCGACTGGGCTGCGGCTGCTTTGCGTGCCAGCACCAGAAGTTGAGAAGGAGGGTTCACGGGTATTCGTCACCTGGTGCGGCGGTGTCCGTTCAAGTCCACGAAGTGAACGAGAGGCGTTTTATCGAGTTTAATTCCCTGCCGCTGGGCGATTTTGTGCAAGGCGTCGTAGATGTGCGGGAGATGATTCGTCGCAATGTCGCGGATGAAGGCGTGCGCGATTTCGTCGTTGCGCATGCGGCGATGCAACCAGCGGAAAAACACAGCGAATTGCACGGCGCCGGAAACGATCGCGGCCAGAATGGCAAACCAGGATGCGGGCATGGGATTCCTATTGGAGTGCGGCGGCTCGCCAGCGATTTTCTTGGGGCCAAGGTGAACCGGTTGCTAGTGGGTTGACTTGATTCGCGCGCGCGCAAGTCGCGAACGTGTCTTATGCCGGGGTGGAAAGAAAAGCGGGAGCAAGCTCCCGCACTCCAAAAGCTAGAAGAACGCGCCGGGCAGGGCGCCGAGCGTGGAGCCCAGGCCGGAGCCGAGCGAGGAGAAGAATCCGCCGCCGTTGCTGCGGGAAGCATTGGAACGCACGTTCAAAAGCTCTGCGGGGATTCCAAGCGTGCGGCCGAGGAGATTTGAGTCTACGCCGAAGAGCCCGGAGAGCCCTTGCAGCGCGGCCATCTGGCGCTGAAATGCCGTGTTGCTGAAGGCTAGCTGGTTCTGCTGGGCCTGGCCGGCCTGCGCCATTCCTTTCTGCCGCGCGAGCTGGTCGGCCAGCTCGCCAAAGCCGGCGGAGTTGCGCGTGCGCGCCAGGCGATTCTGCGCGGACTGCTGAAGCGAATCGAAGGCGCTGGCCAGCGCGCCCTGCGATTGTCCGGACACCGCGGCTTTATCCGCCGGGCTGAGGCCGGGATTGTTCAGGATGCTCTGGTACTGAGGCACGAGCATGTTCCCGACCTGCTGCTGCTGCCCGAGGTATTGCTGATTGAGCGCGTCAATATTGGCGAGCTGCCGATCGGTCATTTCGCTCGGCACATCCTGCGAAAGCACCGCGATAAACGAAAGCCCGAAGCCTTGATAAAAATTCGTGACGAACTGGTAGCGCGGCATCTCTTCGAGCTCGCGGTCGTCCTTGGAGCGCTGCTCGAACGGCAAATGCCAGTTCATGTCGTTGGGATTCCACCAGGCGTATTGCAA
>JBGQEW010000157.1:0-4081 GCA_041496565.1 Terriglobia bacterium
ACCCATGGGGGCGAGCTCAAACTCCTCCACCTGACAAGAAAAGTGCAGGACCTGATTCAGATTACGCGCCTCTATACCGTCTTCGATATCCACACCGACGAGAAGACCGCAGCAGATAGTTTTCGCTAACCGTTGGCCGCTCTTCCCCTCGTTCCACAACAGGCTGACTCTGGACAGCCCGCGGCGGTTTATGCCAGAATCTGCTTCGCTTGTGCAAGTCTTGTAATCTGGAGCAGTGCGGGGCCTTCCGTTGACGGGCTTTCTTGCGCTGCCGACTGGCGTTACAAGGACGCACACAATACCAGCGAAAGAGGAGTTGAACGTTGGCTAGAGAACAAGGCGTAGTGAAGTGGTTTAACGCATCGAAGGGTTTTGGATTCATCCAACGCCAGTCGGGCGAAGATGTTTTCGTCCACTTTTCGGCGATTACAATGGACGGCTACAAGTCGTTGGCCGAGGGTGAGCTTGTCGAGTTCGAGGTCAAGCAGGGGCCAAAGGGCTTGCAGGCTGAAAACGTCACGAAAGTCTGAAGACCTTCGTTTTCCGGCCCTGCTCGCTCGTTACGCGCAGGGCCTCTTTTCTTGACAGTGGCGCGGGTGTTGCCGGCCCGCCGGTGCTGAAGTGTATTGTGATACGATGACTCAAATCGGCGCCGAACAAGGGGATTGTCGTTGGCCCACATCACCAGGAAAGAACTGAAGAAGGATGAATTTCGCGACTCCTTTGTGCACGGGGCGGAAGCGGTTTACTCGCACCAGAAGCTAGTCGCGTACATCCTTGGCATCGCTCTGGTCGTGGTGCTGGGCATATTCGGCTGGAAATATTACGCCGAGCGACAGACCGTCAAGGCGACTGTCGCGCTCGACGATGCGATGAAGGTCTATAACGCACGCATCCGCGCCCCAGGCGAGACTGCCGAACCCACCGAACTCACTTATGTTGCCGACAAAAACAAGTACGAAGACGCCGTGAAGAAACTCACGGACGTCTCCCAGCGCTATCCGCGGACGCGGCCTGGCCAAAGGGCGCGCTACTTTGCGGCGCTCAGCCTCGAGCAATTGGGGCGGAATGACGATGCGATCAAGGCATTGGGACAGCTCGAGAGCAGCGGGAGCGATGATCTGGCTGCCGTGGCGCGCTTCGAGCTGGCTCGCGTGTACGACCGCACCGGCAAGGGCGATGAAGCCGTGAAGCTGTACCAGCAACTGATCGCGAAGCCGGCCGTGCTCGCGCCGAAGCCCCTCGTCATGCTGGCGCTGGCTGGTCACTACAGGAAAACAAATCCCGCGGAAGCCGCGAAGCTTTACAATCAAATCAAGCTCGATTATCCGGATACGGCCGCCGCGCAACAGGCCGACGAACAACTCGAACTTCTCCCCGGAAAAAGCTAGCCCGCCGAGGATTTTCCGTCCGGCGGCACACGTGAAGCCGGCGACCTGCGCCACCGCGGGACATGATGCGCGCGACTTCGTGATGCATCGAGAAAACCCTCCGGTTCCCGTGCATCCGACAAATCAGGCTAGAATGGCGGAGATGAATCTTGCGCCCTATGCGATGGACGTGCGCGAATCGCGCGGACGCCGGTATCCTGAGTCGGCGCATCCCTACCGCAACCCGTACGCGCGCGACCGCGACCGCGTGATCCATTCACGCGCCTTCCGGCGCCTGGAAGCGAAGACGCAGGTCTTCACCAAACGCTACTCCGACCACTTTCGCAACCGGCTGACGCACACCATCGAAGTTGCGCAGATCGCGCGAACGGTTTCGGACGCGCTTGATTTGAACACCGACCTCGCCGAAGCGCTCGCGCTCGTCCACGACATCGGCCACCCGCCGTTCGGACACGCAGGCGAACGGAGGCTCGATGAACGAATGCGCGAGCACGGCGACTGCTTCGACCACAATCTTCAGGCGCTGCGCATCGTGGAGCAATTCGAACAGCGCTACCTGGAGTTTCCCGGGCTCAACCTGACGTTCGAGGTCCGCGAAGGCATCATCAAGCACTCGCGCGATTACGCCGCCGGGGAATTTCCCGAGCTGGCCGAGTACGTACTTGGCGAGCGCCCGCCGCTCGAAGCGCAGTTGATTGATCTCGTGGACGAGATCGCCTACAACACCGCTGACCTCGATGATGGCTTCGAGGCGCGGCTGCTCGAACTCGGGCCGCTCCGCGCATCGGTGCCGCTTTTCGAAGAAGCCTACGCGGATGTCGATCGCCGCTACCCGGGTGGCCTTGCAAAGCTGAAATTCAACGAAGCAAACAAGCGCGTGCTCGACCGCCTGGCGAGCGACCTGATCGAGACCACGCGGCAGCAGATTGCGGCGAGCGGCTTGCGAAACGTTGAGGAAGTGCGAAAACACCCGAAACGTCTTGCAGGCTTTTCCGAATCGATTGCGCAAGAGAGCGCGGCGCTGAAGAAGTTTCTCTCCGCCCGGCTGTATTCTCATCCAGCGATTGTGGCCGATCGTGAGCGTTCCGTGGAAGCGCTTGATGAATTATTTCGGTTCTTTCTCACGCAGCCGGAGAAGATGCCGCCGTATTACGCGGAGCAGGCCCGGCGCGAGCCGCACCATCGTATTGTCTGCGATTACATCGCGGGCATGACCGATCATTTTCTGCTGCGCCTGCATCGCAAATTTGTCGGCGCCGCGGCCGCGCGATCCGCCGATTGACGCTGCACCATCCCGTTCAACAGCGCTTGTTCACAATGTGCACGGAGAATTCCCAATCTGCATGAGACGTGAGCGGCCTACGCTGGAAAACAGGAAATCAGGCGAACGGACGAGAAGGGCGAGCGCGTCTTCGCCGTCGGGAATTAAGTGACGACCTGGCGGAGGCAGAGCGATGAATCATGGAAAGTGGCCTTCGATTCCGGCATGCTGGATGCGCAGCCAGAGGCGCCAAGTGCGGATCGTCCTGCCGCGCCGGCCCTCGGGGACGTTGCCGGATTGGCAGTGTGCACCGTAGTCCCGGGAGCAGCCTCCTTGACAATCGAGGGGCTCGAAATATAATGGCCTTTCGCCCACGGGCCTGGGCAAGCCCATGTTCATCGACGTCAACGAACTCGCCGTTCGCAAGACCCGCATCCGGAAGAGCTACGCTCCGGGCACTCTCGATTTCCATTCCGGTGAATTTCGCCAGGTGGGACCGCTTGAGGTGCGCGCCACGGCTGAGCTTGTGGAGGGGCAGATCCGGATCTCCGGTAACCTGCACGCCCAATTGGAGTTAGTCTGCGCTCGATGCATTGAAACAGTCATCGAAGAAATCAGCCGGGACTTCGATCTCTACTATCGCCCCATGGCGACGATTGCCAAGGATGATGAATTCCAGTTGAACCTGGACGAAACCGAGATTGCTTTCTTCGAGGGCGATGGGCTGTTCTTGGCGGACGTCCTGGCTGAGCAGGTGCTCCTGGCACTCCCCATGAAGGTGATTTGCCGGGGCGACTGTCGAGGTCTCTGTCCTCACTGCGGCGCGAACCTGAACCACGAAGAGTGCCGCTGCGAAACACACGCCGCTGACCCGCGCATGGCGCCTCTGGCCCGCCTCAAGCAGGACTGGTTTAAAAAACAATAGCCAAACGAAGCGGAAAAAAGCGAAAATGGCTTGGCACTTTGCCAGGCGCGCAAGCGAGGAGTATCAATGCCAAATCCCAAACGACGTCATTCGAAAGCACGCAAGAACAAGCGGCGCGCCCACGATCATCTGTTCGCGCCTTCGCTCTCCGAGTGCCCCAACTGCCATGAGCGGAAGCTGCCCCACCGGGCGTGCCCTCATTGCGGGCATTACCAGGGGCGCGAAGTGATTGACACGTCGGCCTGAACATCTTAAGTTCTCCAAGAGTTACCTTCCCAAGCGGATGCTGAAATGACCACCATCGCCCTGGACGCCATGGGGGGAGACCATGCGCCCCGTGCCGAGATCGAGGGAGCCGTGCTCGCCGCGCGGGAGATGGGCGTGCGCATCCGCCTGGTCGGCATCGAGGAGACGGTCCGGCAGGAACTGGCTAAGCACCCGCACAGGGGGCTCGACATCGACATCGTCCATGCCAGCGAAGTGATCACCATGAGGGATTCGCCC
>JBGQEW010000158.1:0-4016 GCA_041496565.1 Terriglobia bacterium
CAGTCACCCGCGCGGAGGGAGCAGAGCGGAAAGGAGCAATCCTAGGCATGCTCTCCGATGACATCTTGTATCTGAGCGTTGCGGAGCTGGGCGTACAGATCCGCGCGAAAAAAATTCGCCCGGTGGAATTGACGAAATCGTACCTCGCGCGACTCGAGAAATTCGGCCAGAAGCTGGGCGCAGTCGCCACGATCACGGCGGACCTGGCGCTGACGCAGGCGCATGCAGCCGAGAAGGAAATCGCTACGGGGCATTATCGCGGCCCGCTGCACGGAATTCCGTATGGCGCGAAAGATTTGCTCGCCACGCGCGGCATTCCGACGACGTGGGGCGCGCCGCCCTTCCGCGATCAGGTGTTCGACTACGACTCGGCGGTGGTCCGCAAGCTGCAGGCGGCGGGCGCCATTCTGGTGGCGAAGTTGGCGATGATCGAGCTGGCAGGTGGCGGCAGCTATTCGAACGCGAGCGCTTCGCTGCAGGGGCCTTCGCGCTGCCCGTACAACTTGGATTACTGGGCAGGAGGGAGTTCGAGCGGGCCCGGAGCCGCGGTGCCATCCGCCCTGGTGGGCTTCGCAATCGGCACGGAAACGCTGGGCTCGATTATCACGCCGTCGGCGTTTTCGGGCGTTTCGGGATTGCGGCCCACGTATGGGCGCGTGAGCCGGCACGGCGCGATGGCGCTTTCGTGGACGATGGACAAGCTCGGCCCGATGTGCCGCAGCGCGGAAGACTGCGCGCTCGTGCTGGAAGCCATTTCCGGACAGGACGGCGACGATCCTACTTCGCTTCCTGGGCGATTTGCCGCCCGGCCCGCGATGGCCGGGAAATCAGGCGGCAAGAAGCCGCTCGCGGGCAAACGTCTGGCCGTGATCCAACCGGACCCTGCGAGCGAGCCCGATGCGGAAGTCGTGCAGGCCTTCGCGGCGGCACTCGACGTTCTGCGAAGCCTGGGCGCGGAACTCGAAGTCACGGAGTTGCCCGACATGCCCTACAGCCCGATTGCAGTGACGCTGTACACGGCGGAGGCGGCGTCTATCTTTCGGCCATTCATCGAGAGCGGCAAGGTGCAGGAGCTTGTCGATGAGTCGCAGAAAATCGGCCTGGTGGCGGCGCTCTCGCTTGCAGCGACGGATTACCTGGACGCCTCCCGGATCCGCGTGGAGATGCAGAAAGCCCTCGGCAAAATGTTCGATCGCTTCGATGCCTGGGTGGCGCCCAGCCGCCTGAGCCCGGCGCCGCGCGTGGACGCCGATTTCAACACGCCGCCGCCGAAGCCGCCAGAAGAAAAAGCCGCTCCGAAGCCGGCTCCGGCGCCGCCGAGGAATAATGAAACGCGGAGCGTGATTGCGGCGAGCAACGTGGCTGGCCTGCCGGCGCTCTCCGTGCCGTGCGGCTTCACCAAGATCCATTTGCCGATCGGCATCCAGTTCGTCGCCGACGCGACCCGCGAGGACGTCTGCGTGGAGATGGCTCACGCCTACCAATCGGCGACGAATTGGCACCGGCAGCGTCCAGCCGGGCTGTAGGCTTGCGGGAAACGGGCTGGCCAGCCGCCACACAGGGCTCCTCCGTGGAGCACGAAGCAACCTTGCGGTCTCGTCCTCTCTCTCATCTTAAGGTGACATGGAGACTATGAATCAGCGAGCGGCAACGCGCTCTCCGCACGGAATTGCAAAGCAATTGCTGATTGCGCCATTGGCACTGGCGCTCGCCGGGCTGCCGTGCGCTCCGCTCGCCGCCGCACAGCAGGAAGAGGCCGGGAAAATCCACGTGGACGTGAACCTGGTTCTCGTGGAAGCGACGGTGAAAAGCAATGCCGGGCAGGTGATGGACGGCCTGACGATGAAGGATTTTCAAGTGAGCGAGGACGGCGTTCCGCAGACCGTTTCGCATTTCAGCCGCGACCAATTGCCCCTGGCGGTGGCGTTGGTCGTGGACTTGAGCGCTTCGATTGAGCCGTTTCTTCGTCCGTTGCGGTACGCGACGCAGACAGCGCTGCGCACGCTGAAGCCGGAAGACCAGGTGGCGCTGTTCACGTTTGCGACTCACGTGGATCGGAAGGTGGATCTGACCCACAACAAGCGTGAGGTCTCCGATCAAATCGAATTTTTCTCCTCCGCCGGCAGCACGAACATCAACGGCGCCATCTACGAGGCCGCGCAGTATCTGCGCGAGGATGCGCCATCCTCGGCGCGCCGCGTCATCATTCTGGTCAGCGACAATGTGCCCACCGACGAAGGCGGCGTCGCTGCCCAGCAAGTCGAAGATGCCGTGCTCGAAGCCGATTCCGCGGTTTACGATTTGAAAATTCCAGGACGAAATCCGATCGAAGCCCGCATGGCCGCAAAAATGGGCGGAAAAGTGAACGTCAACAAGCTGACCGCAAACACCGGCGGCGAAATCTTCGACGTGGAAAAGGAAGGGTCGCTCTACATTGCCTTCGAAGCGCTGATCCAGCGCCTGAAGACCCGTTACACGGTCGGCTACTCACCATCGAATTCGGTGCGCAACGGCACCTTTCACAAGCTCGAGATACGCCTGACGCCGGGCCACGGCGCTCCCGGCAAGGATTACACCATCCTCTCCAAGCGCGGGTATTACGCGATGCCCGCCCGCTCGGTCAACGCGCAGTAGCATCCCGCTTCCAAGGCAAGGGTAAGGGAATTCTTGCCCTTCAGCGCCGCTCCGGGACAAGCGAACCACCCTGCAAAATCCGAATTCATGCGCGCTACGCGATCGTGTCCGGCGTAATCCCGGGATGCGCCGATGCGTATGATACGATGCAGCCAATCGAGCCATGGCCGGCAAAACTACAATGACGCTGGGCGAAGCGGTGCGCATCTCCCTGGTCAGTCTGTGGGCGCACAAGATGCGGAGCATCCTCACGCTGCTGGGCGTGGTCATCGGCGTGATGTCGGTGATCGCGGTGGTGAGCATCGTCAACGGCCTGAACGCCTACGTGGCGGAGAAGGTCTTCAACCTGGGGGCCGACGTTTTCTTGATCAATCGAGGGCCCTCTATCATCACCAACATCGAGGACTATCAGGAAAGCCAGAAGCGCCGGAAGTTCACGTTGGAAGATTACGAAGCGGTGCGCGACGCCTGCGGGAGCTGCAAAGATGTCGGCGCGTCCATCAATCACTCAGGCGCCCGGGTGAAGTACGGGACGAACTACCTGAGCGATTCGAACGCTCGCGGCTGGACGCCTTCGATGGCGCGGCTTTATGACGTGGACCTGGTCGCCGGGCGGCACATCAGCGAAAACGATGTGGCGCGCGCCTCTCCCGTGTGCTCGATCGGCTGGGACGTTGCCGAAAACCTGCTCGCCGGGCTCGATCCTATCGGCAAGGAAATCCGCGTCGACGCGATTGCGTGCCAAATCATCGGCGTGGGGAAGAAGCAGGGCTCGGTGCTCGGACAGTCGCGTGATAACTGGGTGATTCTGCCGATTTCCACTTTCGCAAAGATGTTCGGAACGGACCAATCCATCCGCATCTGGGTGCGGGGAGCCTCCCCGGAGCGGTTGGACGCGACCATGGACGAGGTGCGCTTGATTCTGCGCGGGCGCCGGCATCTCGCCTACGGGACGAAGGACGATTTCGTGATGGAAACGAATCAGTCGTTTCTCGCGCTCTGGGCGGGAATCAGCGGTGCGTTCTTCGGCGTGACGGTTGTGATCGCTTCAATCTCGCTGATCGTGGGCGGCATCGTAATCATGAACATCATGCTGGTCTCCGTGACGGAGCGGACGCGCGAAATCGGGCTGCGGAAGTCCATCGGGGCGCGGCGCAGCGACATCTTGATGCAGTTCCTGATTGAATCGTCCACGATTTCGGCGATCGGCGGCCTCTGGGGAATCTTGCTCGGCGTGCTGCTGGCGAAGCTGGTGTCGTGGACCACGTCGCTGCCGAGCGCGATTGAGCTTTGGTCCGTACTGGCGGGCCTGGTGGTGGCCACCGGCGTGGGGCTTTTCTTCGGCATTTATCCGGCGTCGCGGGCGGCGAGGCTCGATCCGG
>JBGQEW010000159.1:0-3899 GCA_041496565.1 Terriglobia bacterium
GTAGCGGATCGCGGCCCCGCTCAAGCGGGCGACCCAGACGCGCTTTTCAACCACCTCGACGGCGAGGACGTCGCCCTTGAAGAGTTTGTGCTGCACGGAGAAGCTGCTGCGGCCCCATTCGGAGACGCAAGACTCGACGACGACGTCGTCGCCGAATTGCGAGGGCACCAGGAATCGCGCCTTGGCTTCGACCAGAGGAATGCCGGCGATTCCGTAGGTCTCGATCATTTGCGCCTTCACCAGGCCCGCGCGTTCGAACAGCGCATGCGTGCAGGCGTCGAAATATTCGAAGTAGCGCGGAAAATAAACGATGCCGCCGGGATCGCAATCGCCCCACTCGATGCGAATCTCCTTACGGTTGATCAGCATGCGGACATTCTCGCCGGCCTCTTAGTTTGGATTTTCCAGCAGCATCGCGATGCCTTGGCCGCCGCCGATGCAGGCCGACGCGATGCCATAGCGCAGATTCGAGCGGCGCAGCTCGCGCGACAGCGTGACGCCGAGACGGATGCCGGTGGCGGCGAGCGGATGGCCGATGGCGATCGCGCCGCCGTTGACGTTGAGCTTGCTGCGGTCGAGCTGCAGCTCGCGCTCGACGGCGATGAGCTGCGCGGCAAACGCTTCGTTGATCTCGAAGCGGTCAATGGCCGCGAGGGCGAGGCCGGTGCCTTCCAGCAGTTTCCGGATCGCGGGCGCCGGCCCCATGCTCATGATTTCGGGAGGCACGCCCACGGTGGCGATGGCGGAAATGCGCGCGAGCGGCCGCATGCCGCGCGATTTCGCGTACGCTCCGGAGCCGACGAGCGCGGCCGCCGCTCCATCTACGATGGCGGAACTGTTTCCGCCCGTCTGAACGCCGCCGAACGCGGGACGGATTTTTGAAAGGGCCTCGAAGGAGGATGGACGGATGTGCGTGTCCGCGGCAAAACTCTCGACGCCCCTGGGGAGCTGGATGCCGCGCGGCTGGTAGCCCTGAAGCTCGAATGTTTCGGTGACGAGCGGCGCAATCTCGCCCGAGAGGAAACAGCTCTTCTGCGCCGCGAGCGCGCGCGAGAAACTTTGCTCCGCGAAGCGGTCCACGTCTTCGCGCGTGATTTTGTACATCCCGGCGACCGTTTCCGCCGTGCCGCCCATGGTGACGTCCGCCGCGGGATCGAGCAGCGCCTCCCAAAGAAAATCTTTGAACTCGACTTGTCCCATGCGAAAGCCGGCGCGGTGCGTGAACGCGGCGACGGGGTTGCGGCTCATCGATTCCGCGCCGACACAGAGCGCGAGGTCGATTTTCTTCAGCGTGATGGCATCGGCGGCCTGGCCGATGGCTTCGACCCCCGTGCCGCACACCCGCTGCACAAGCAGTGCCGGCCGGTCGATGGGAACGCCCGAGTACAGGCCGATGTGGCGCGGCAGCATGTAGGCGTCGAAGCTCGCTTGTGCGACGCTGCCCGCAATCACCGAGCCGACGTCGGCGGGCGAGGTTTTGCTGCGCTCAAACACAGCGCGCGCCACTTTGATGCCGAGGTCAATCGGCGAGACGAGGCCGAGCACGCCGTTGTAGTCTGCGAATCCGGTGCGGACACCGTCGAGCAGCCAGATGTCGTCGTAGGCGATGAAAAGACCGCCCGTATTTTTCTCCATGACTTACGCTCCCTTGATTCGCAGGATTCGCGAGGACGATGGCGATGCGTACAATTCCTCGACCAGCGCGGCCCGTGGAGCGGCTTCTGAAAATCGGGGCCCAATGAACTTACCCGCTCTCAAGAGCACCGAGCCCGGGAATTTTCCGTCACGCGCGGACCCAGCCATATTGCGTATTGCTGGGCGTGAGAATTCCGGATTGTTTGTTGAGTTTCTTGAGCCGTTCGACGTAATCAGCGGGAACAGGATTCCGCTTGGTGTGGGGATCGATGCCGTAAAGGTGAGCGGCGTTGAGACCGAAAATTTTCGCTTTCACGTCGGCGCTGAGCGGCGAATACCCGAACTGCTTCATCAGTGATTCCGGCATTTGCAGGCGGCGCAGGGCTTCGATCTGCCATTGCGGCGAGCCCCACCAAATCGAATCGGTGCCCCAAAGAATGTGGTCGGTTCCGAAAGCCTGGATGATCATCCCCAGGACGTGAGCGCACAGCATCGGCTGGGTAGCTACCATCAACGCGAAAGTGCTGCCCAGCTCCATATAGACGTTGGTCATGTGGGGGTTCTGCTTGCGGTACTGGCAAAGGTCCGAGACCCAGGGCACATAGGCATTCTTGCGGAAGCCGTCTTCTGCGGCAGGGAGCGCGTCCTCGAGCGATTTGAATCCGGAGTGATAAATGAGGAAGTTCAGGTCCGGAAAATCCTTGGAGACTTTGACGAGGTCTTTGGGGTGACAGTGTGGTTCGTTGAAGATGCCGATCGCCAAGCCCTTGTGCAGACACACATTTTTCACCTTGAGCTTGCGCGAATATTCCAGGCTCGGGTAGGCCAATTTTTCGTCGTCCACCCACCAGCCGTCCTTATCCGCGCCCAGACCCTGCCCGGTGTAGCCTTTCCAGGCGTCGATCTTGAGCGTCTCGGCCTGGCGCTGCATCGACTCGAGGTTGTGAGCGCCGAGGTCCGGAGAGAACAAGCCGTGGCTGACCATGCGCCCGGAACGAGCCAGCTCGTTGATGAGGAAGCGCGTGCGGACCATCTGGTCCGGTGGCAGGATTTCTTCATCGTCCGTGAGAGCGGGAACACCGCTGATGCAGGCGACGGCGGTGTCGCTGTCGAGAAAAATCTCCTTGATGTAGTTTTGCAGGTAGAGATCACTGAGCTGCTGTTCCTTCTTGAGAGCAGGGTTGAATTGCGCGCTGTTCCGCCGAAACTCGAGCAAATCCAGCGGGCCAATCTTCTCGTGGCCAACCGCCACGTGGTGGGTCTGGACGTCGAAGATGAAGTAGTCCGTCTTCATTTCGGCGGCGGCCGCGGGATCGAAAAGCTCGGCGGCATCGACGTTGAAAAAATGGCCGAACACCGTGTTTAAGGCAGCGAAGGCGGCGGCCATCCCGCAACTGGTGCGGAGGAACTGGCGGCGGTCGATCCCGAGCCTCTTTGCGTGCTGTGAGGCGGTTCGGAGAAGGTGATATTCCACGGCGCGCTGCCTCGCGGTTTGCGGAAGCGGAATAAATTCCTCGTTCGAAACCGCCTGCGTCGGGATGGGCAGGTTGCGGCCGAGATATTCATCGAGCTCAGACTTGCGGACCCAGCCGTTTTGCGATTCGGGTCTGACGGGGGATGGGGAGGTCTTCGGGTTGCTCATGATTTCCTCTCGCGTCCAAAAGTGGCGGCCTGACCGGGAAAGAGGCCGATGGGCGGGAGGTTACGCCCGCCGAATGTTGGCGTCAAGCGACGGAGTGCCTTGCTTTTACAACCGGCTCAACTTCTTGATTTCACTTTTACGACGAAACGCTCTCGAAAACTTTTCATGCGCTACGAATTCGCGCGAATTGTCCTGGAAATATTATCCAGGGTTTTAATGAGGCACTTCCTGTCGATCGTGGCGGGGAGATCTCCCGCAGTCGTCAGAAGCGCGGGACGCCATTCCGAAATCGCATGACGAAGAAACGGATCGAGGTCTTTGCTGCCTGATTCCTCTGGCTGGAAAGCTTCGAGGGGCAGGCCGATACCGAGGGTCGCAGTCCTCGATTCAGGAAATCTTCCGGCCATGTTCGCAGAAGAGATCTCCAGCGCGGGGCAAAGGAGGCAATCCCAGTGCTGCTGGAAAATAACATCGCTGTTTGAGGCGAAGGAACTGCTGTTCGAGAGCTGGAGAACGGGAAGCGCTTCATAGAACCGGATGATATTGATCGTGGGCGCGAGAAGGGAAGCCCAGGCCTCGCAATTCTCGGCTGAAAGAGGCGGAAGAATTTCTTCCTGAATGA
>JBGQEW010000160.1:0-3887 GCA_041496565.1 Terriglobia bacterium
CGGATTCGAGTAGCGCACCAGCACGATTTTTCCGCGCACGTTGATGCCGTGCCGCCGCAAGACCTCGTAATCTTCCGGATTGCCGCTGTGCGCATAGACGAGCGGCGCCGTCACTTCGCCCGATGCGGAGTAGCCCAGGTATGCGCCGCTCACGCGGGGATTCTTCGTGTCAGGGTCGACATCGTACGCCTCTTCACGCAAGCTCGCGCGATAGGGAACTGGACTCACCATTTCGAGCGTGACCTCGCGCGGAGAGGAATGCAGCACGTCGTATTCGTGGATCGCCACGTCTTCGAGGCCCTGCTTCTGCCACTCCTCCGCGATGTATTTCGCCAGCTCGTTGTTGCGCGCCGACCCCGCCGGATGCGGCTCCGCCGTGAAAATCCGGTGAAATTTTTCGATTTCCTCAGTCGAAATCAACTGGCGCAGTCTTTTTTCCACCGCGCGCTCCTTGCCGGAATCCGCACGCGAAAACCCGGACATCGCTTGGTCTTCCGTTGTCCCATCCGCTTGCTGCAAAGCGGCTGCCGCCAAACCCAACGCGAGCCCGGTCGTCACCAAGGCGAACCCCGCCACGTTACAGACAAGCCGGCGAGCGGAACTCGAGTTCAACCTGGTTTTTTTCATCGTTTCCTTTGATTCCGGCGGCCTGAGGCCCTCACGCGCGTGCTTCTTCGCTCGCGATCGCCGTTTCCATCGCTTCGGCCAGCGATTTGATTTCCCGCGAATCGATAATGAACGGTGGCGCGAGCAGGATGTGATCGCCACGGTCGCCGTCCACGCAGCCTTGAATCGGATACGTCACCACTCCCGCTTCCATCGCGGCCTCTGCCACACGTCCCGCAAAGCCGGCCGCCCGTGGAAACGGCTCGCGCGTTTTCTTGTCGCGCACGAATTCGATTCCCAGTAGCAGCCCGATGCCCCGCACATCGCCGACCGTCGCGAATCGTTTCAGCGGTTCGAGCGCCGCAAGCAATTCGGTCCCCGTGCGCGTCACGCGCTCGAACAATCGGTTCCGCTCGATGAAATCGAGCACCGCCAGCCCCGCCGCCGTCGCCACCGGATGCGCGTTGAACGTGAAGCCGTGCTGAAACACACCAGAGCCTCTCGCAATTGTTTCCACCACATTCTTGGATACCAGCACTGCCCCCAGCGGCGCGTAGCCGCTGGCCAATCCCTTGCCGACCAGAATAAGGTCCGGCGTGACGCCCCAATGCTCGCACGCGAATACCTTCCCCGTGCGGCCCATTCCGCTCATCACTTCGTCGGCGATCAGGAGAATGTCGTGGGTGCGGCAGATCTGCCAGATCCGCTGGAGGTAGCCTTCGGGCGGCACCGCGGCGCCGAGCGTCGCGCCCACGACCGGCTCGAAAATAAATCCCGCAACGGTTTTCGACCCGGAGCTGTTCAGAAGTTTTTCCAACTCGTCGGCGCAAGCCACGTCGCAGCGCGGGTACGTGAGCCCCAGCGGGCAGCGGAAGCAATAACACGGCGGAATGTGGCCCCACTCGGAAAGCATTGGCGCATACGACGCGCGCCGCCGAATATTCCCCGAAACGGAAAGCGCGCCGAGCGTGCTCCCGTGGTAGCTCTGCCATCGCGAAATCACGCGAGCGCGTCTTGTTTCTCCCCGCTCCAGAAAGTATTGCCGGCAGAGTTTGAGCGCTGTTTCTGTCGCCTCCGAGCCGCCCGACGTAAAGTACACTCGCCCGCCGTCGCGAAAATTGGGCGGAGCGAGCGCGAGCAGCCGCCGGGCAAGCTGCTCGGCGGCCGGCGTCCGGAACTGCGAGGTGTGCGCGTACGCGAGGCGTTCCGCCTGCTCGGCCATCGCGCGCGCCACTTCCTTCACGCCGTGCCCGATCGTCACCACGGCCGCGCCGCCTGCCGCGTCGAGATATTCCTTACCGTCTGCGGTGTAGAGGTAGCAGCCCTCACCGCGAACGGCCTCGGGATACGTCTTGCGAAAGCTCCGCGGAAAGACAGCCTGCGTCATCTCGTCCAGCTCCGTGTTGCCGGAGGGCGCATGCGTGCGTTCACCCCGGGAAACCGCGCGATTCTAGCAGAGTTCGCCGCGCCCACCTTCGAGCGCCGGCTGGTTCGCGAATCGTCCGCCGCTAGACCACCGCATACACGACCAGGAAACACAACACGGCCATTAGCCCCAGAGCGACCAGGAAAACAACGTCCGTCGCCTTCTCGAGTGCGGCGCTCCGGTTGATGGATCGAGCTCGCAACGCAAAATAGGAAAGAATGCACGCGGCCAAGAACAGCGCGCCCGCCAAAGCGACAAGGTTGTCGCCGAGCGTATTGAGCTTGTCGATCTTAAAGATGACCTGAAAGATCCCGATGACCGTCAGGCAAACGCCGACCATCGCCCCAGAAACCGTGAAAATCTGGATGTAAATCTGATCCGAGACAATTTTCTCCTCCAGCGAATCTTTTGCCATGCCTCGCTCCCTCCATTCTCAAGTGAATTTCTGTGCGCATCATGAATGCGATCCGGTAGGCCCACTGCACGCCCTCGATCTTGGCTCTTGCTGGCCGTTTAAGCGGCCAGCCTTGAATTCTACAGAAACGCGCCCGGGAAGAAAGGACATTGCCCCCTAGTCGTAGCCCTAACAGTGTCCCTTATCTGTACCTTTGACCAGTTGTTGCGCGCTCTCTGCGAGGGCTACCATCATGAAGCCCTCCAGCCCACGCCGGTTGGGAGACCTGCAAGTTTGAGGTGTCAATGAAGCAAGCGCCCGCGCCACTCACGATGTCGAATTCCCGCAGACTCCAATCCACAGTCCGGCGAATATGCTTCAGCTTCACGGTGGTTTGCTTGCTCGCCTTGGGCTTGGTCAAGACGCCGAGCACGCGCGGCGCAACGACCCTGCCTCCGATTAATACCGTCTTCATCATCCTCATGGAGAACCACGACTGGTCCGAAATTACTCCCTCGCAAGCGCCGTATATCCGCAACACGCTGGTTCCGATGGGCGCAGTTGCCAATCAATTTTTCAATCCGCCGGGGATTCATCCCAGCCTGCCGAACTACCTCTGGCTCGAGGCCGGCGACAATTTGGGCATTCTCGATGACAACGATCCCTCGAGTGATCATCAGAGCACGACGCAGCACCTCGTCACCATGCTGACCGCCGCGGGCATCTCCTGGAAAGCGTACCAGGAAGACATTACCGGCACGTCTTGCCCGCTCAACGACTTCAATAACTACGCGGTCCGCCACGATCCCTTCGTCTATTTCGACGACGTCACGAATAATTTGAGTTCCAGCTCCGCCAATTGCATCCAGCATATCCGGCCCTTCACCGAGCTCGCCAACGATTTGAAGAACAATACCGTCGCCCGCTACAATTTCATCACCCCGAACGCCTGCAACGACATGCACGATTGCAGCATCAAGACCGGCGATACGTGGCTCGCGAACAACGTTCCTGCGATTCTCAATTCCACGGCCTACAAGAACGGCGGCGTGCTGTTCCTCACCTGGGATGAAAGCGAAAACAGCGATGGCCCCATCGGCATGGTCGTTGTCTCCCCGTTCGCCAAAGTGAATTACTCCAACTCGATTCATTACGATCACAGTTCCACGCTGCGCACCATACAGGAAATTTTCAACGTCACGCCCCTCCTGCGTGATGCCGCCAACGCCACCGATCTCAGCGATCTGTTCACGACCACCACGTCGTCGAAGCCTCAGCCGCCTACCAATCTGAAGGCCACCGTAAAGTAAGAGCCCTTGTCCTGAGCGGCGCTTTCCAGTAACTCTTCCCGCGCCACCATCTCGCCTTTTTGCCCCCAATCGCGCCCGTTTCTGGTATTACCTGCAGAGCAAGCTCACGGCCGATTAGCAAATCCTCGCGGGAGATCTTGAGATGAACACG
>JBGQEW010000161.1:0-3606 GCA_041496565.1 Terriglobia bacterium
GGTAAAGTTCCGTCCATCAGCACGAAGTGATCGGAGTCCACCATCTGATCGTATTGATCCAGGATCCGTCCCTGGAATACGCGGAAACTTTCGGCGCGATCGAGCGAAAGGCCCAAGTCCATACCCGCTTCGTAATATTTGAGTTTGGGCCGGCCGGCGACAATGCGGTTCACAGCCACGTCGAGCGGCGCGCGAAAATAAAATGTGATGTCGGGAACCGGCGCGAAGCGGTAGAGGTTGCGCAGCCATCGCGGCGAACAGCCGCGAGCCGTGTCGCGCGCGAACGCCGTATAAATGTAGCGGTCCGCCAGCACCAGATAGCCTCCGTGCAGCAGCGGCAGAATCTGCCGCTCGCAACGATCGGCAAAATCCGCGGCGTGCAGCAGCGAAAACGTGCTCGGCGTCAGCAGCCGCCGCTGCTTGCCCCGCCGCGTCGCCGATCGCACCAGCGGCGAGGAATTCCACTCCGTGAAATGAATGCGATACCCGCCAATCTCGAGCCATCGTTTCAGCAGATAAAGCTGCGTGCTCTTCCCCGAGCCGTCGGTTCCTTCAACCACGATCAGCGCGCCCCGGTACTGCCGCCCGGACGATTCCGACTCGGCCGGCGAAATTCCCAGGGTTTCTTCGGGCAGCGAAATGGTGGCTTTGGTGGACTTCATCGAATTCCTGCTCAATTTAAGGGGTGGACGTAAACACGCGGTAAACGTGATGTTTCAGCGCTGTTAAGAACTTCCGCGTGGCAGGTCCTCTCCACATCCGCATCAGACGGCGCGCACGGCCCTTTCCCTTTGCGTTCTGCATTCTATCAGAGATTCGAAACGCCAAGAGTCGCACCCGTTTCGACACGCGCAGTTGGTAATCCAGATTTTTTTCGCGGAAGGTCGCCTCACTCTGCCGGCCCGGCCGTGCCAGAACTTACAATGAAGGCTGCGGTGGCGCATGAATTTAATGCAAGTCGAATGGCAGATAGTCGTGTTAAATCAAAGGGGAGGAGCCGTCTCATGTTATTTCCCTCAGACATGGCGAGGAAATGTCCCCGCTTCTCGCTGCCTCGACCCCGTCGCGGTGCGCGAGCAGCCCTTCTGCTGGTCGCTCTCCTGATTTTTCTTCCACGTCACGCATTGGCGCAAGGCAAGGAGGCTGGCCCGGAGAAGATTCTGTTCGATCTCGCCAATCGAGATCGCGCGGCGCAGGGCCTGCCGCCGCTGAAGTGGAACGATGCACTCGCGGACGCTGCGCGAAAGCATGCTGCCTGGATGGCTCACCGAACTTCGCTTTCGCATCAATTCCCCGGTGAGCAGGACCTCCCCACACGAGCGCGACAAGCTGGCGCGCGGTTTAGCGCCATCGCCGAAAACATTGCCGAGGGGCCAGCCGCCGCCGATCTTCACGCCCAATGGATGATCTCGCCGCCGCATCGCAAAAATCTTCTCGATCCGGAGCTGGACTCCGTCGGCATCTCCGTGGCCGAGCGGGACGGGCGGTTATTTGCCGTCGAGGATTTCTCGCAGGCGCTCCCCGACTTGTCACTCGAGCAGCAGGAGAAGCAATTGGGAGCAGCGCTCTCTGCGCGAGGGCTGCATTTGTTGCCCGATACGAAAGACGCGCGGCGGGCGTGCCCGCTCGACCGCGGCTATGCCGGAACGCATGTTCCCGACTTCGTGGTGCGATACTTCACATCCGACCTGAGCGCCCTCCCCGGCATTCTTCAACAAAAAATCAAGAGCGGCCGCTATCGTTCCGCCGCAGTCGGCGCCTGTCCCTCCGGCAAACACGGCGGATTTGTTCAATACCGCGCCGCCGTCCTGCTCTACAAATAGCGCAGTATTCCTCGGGGGGAACCGTGTTTCGGATTGATCGAAGCCTTTCAAGAATCCCTCTGGAAGAAGCAGCTGCAAGTAGCTGATGATTAGCAACTGAGGTTCGCAGATCAGCCTTTTGACAATCACCTGTTTGTTGAAGAGATTCGAACAGCAGCATTGACTCTGACGAATCCCGCAAGCCTCCCAGCCGTTTCGTTGACTTGCCCGCAAGCGCGGCCTAAGATGTGCGCCAAATGGCGGATTCGCATTCGCTGATCGGCCAGAGCATCTCTCACTACCGCATCGTTGAAAAATTGGGCGGTGGTGGTATGGGTGTGGTCTACAAGGCCGAAGACACGCGACTTGACCGTGCCGTCGCCTTGAAATTCCTCCCGGAAGATTTGGCTCACGACCGGCACGCACTCGAACGCTTCAAGCGCGAGGCCAAGGCCGCTTCCGCTCTCAATCATCCCAATATCTGCACGATCTACGACATCGGTGAAGAGAACGGCCGGGCCTACATCGTGATGGAGTTCCTGGATGGGACGACGCTGAAGCATCAGATCGCGGGTCGTCCACTCGAGCTGGAACTGCTGCTGGAACTAGCGATTGAGGTAGCCGACGCCCTCGACGCCGCACACGCCAAAGGCATTGTTCACCGCGACCTGAAGCCTGCCAACATTTTCATCACCGCGCGCGGCCACGCCAAGATTCTCGATTTTGGTCTGGCCAAGCTGACTCGCACCGGCACAGCCCAAGCTGTTGCAGAGGGCGCCACGCTGTCGGCGGAGATGACGGCGGCGGGCGTGAGCGAGGAGCACCTGACCAGCCCAGGTACGGCTGTGGGCACGGTCGCTTACATGTCACCGGAACAGGTGCGGGGCAAGGAGCTGGATGCGCGCACGGACTTGTTCAGCTTCGGAGTCGTGCTCTACGAGATGGCCACCGGTACCCTGCCATTCCGGGGCAATACTTCAGGGGTCATCACCGATGCAATCTTGAATCACGCGCCTGTCGCGCCTGTGCGCCTGAATCCAGATCTTTCGGCGAAGCTTGAAGACGTCATCAACAAAGCGCTGGAGAAAGACCGGAAGCTTCGCTACCAGAACGCTTCCGACATGCGCACCGACCTGCAGCGCCTGAAGCGCGATACCGATTCTAGCCGCTCGGCCATCCAGGCGGCTGCCACGCCCGCTGGGCCTGCGGCCATCCCGCTGCCGGCTGCGCCGACGCCTCCGCGAGGTCCTGTTGAACCAAGCGAGGGGCCGAGCACGGCCGCGCCCGGTGAATCCGCAATTCTGAGCATTGCTCGCCGACGCTGGCGGTGGTTCGCGGCGGTCGCGGTGGCAGTGACTCTGTTGCTTGCCATAGTGGTGTATCGGCTGCCCAGGGGTGGCAAGGCAATTGATTCAATCGCGGTATTGCCATTCGCCAACGCCAGCGGGGACCCCAACATGGAATACCTCAGCGACGGGATCACTGAAGGCGTTATCAACAGTCTTTCGCAACTTCCGCAGCTCCAAGTGATGGCACGGAGCACGGTGTTTTACTACAAAGGCCGAAACGATGATCCGCGGAAAGCCGGCCGCGACCTTCATGTCGGCGCAGTGCTGGTGGGAAGAATCTTGCAGCGCGGCGACACCGTGAATATCCAGGCGGAGTTGGTGGACGTTGCGAGGGGCTCGCAGATCTGGGGCGATCAGTACAGCCGAAACCTGGCCGATCTGCAGGCCGTGCAGGAAGAGATTTCCCGAGAAATCTCCGGCAAGCTGAAATTGAAACTGCGGGGTGAGGAGGAGAA
>JBGQEW010000162.1:0-3564 GCA_041496565.1 Terriglobia bacterium
CTGACGGGCCACCATGAAATCCTGATGCCGCTTCTTGCTGCTGCTCTCATCGAAGCCGGCCGGCGGCGCGGAAAACAATGAGTCCATCCGAAATCGATCCGCTCTCGCCGCAAGACAGCTCACCGTCAGGGCCTGAGCCGCCCTCCCTTGCCGCCCGACCTGCGCGTGAATATCCCGAGGATATTCGCACGCCCTGGGACTGGACGGAGCTGCTCATCTTCGCTGTCGTGGGACTGGCGAGCTACATCATTCTGAGTACCATCCTCGTACTCGCGTTCTACTCCCGCGGAATTTCCTTTTCCGATCTTCAGAATTCTGCAATCCTCCGCTCGCTTTTCGCCGTTCTCGATACTCTGCTGCTCTGGCTGGTCTTGCTAGGCTACCTCTCTTTCACGATTCGCGTTCGCTTTCGCGCACCTGTTTGGCAGACGCTTGGCTGGCGCCCGTTTCCCGGGAAGATTTCGCAAGGCCTGGCGATCGCCGGCTGCCTCGCCGGAGGGGGCGTTTTTGCGACCCTCATCGGAATCGCTTCCAACTTCGTTGGCAAGAAAGCGAAGCTGCCCATCGAAGCCTTCTTTCAGGATCGCCGCAGCATCTGGATGATGATGTTAATGGCCGTGGTGGTGGCTCCCTTCGTCGAAGAAACGCTGTTCCGCGGCTATCTCTATCCGCTTTTCGCGCGCACTTTCGGAATCGGCGGCGGCGTCCTGCTGACGGGATTGCTCTTCGGCGGGTTTCACGCGATGCAGTTGTGGGGCGGCTGGGGGCAAATCGCGCTCTTGATTCTCGTCGGCATCGTCTTCACTTACGTTCGCGCGGTCAGTCAAACCGTTCTAGCCAGCTACCTTCTTCACGTCAGCTACAACACTTTCCTCTTCGTCACCTTCTTTGTCTCGACCAGCGGCTTTCACAAGCTCCCCGTGACTCACTGAAGCGTCCGCCCGGCGGAATAGGTTAGAATGGGCTTCGCAATTTTTGGAGAGAGGCGAATGCATCACGTTCAGCCAATCCGCTGGACCCGCGAAGGAGTCGTGCTGCTCGACCAACGGCGCTTGCCCGGCGAAGTGGTGTACCACACGTACACCGACTATCACGATGTGGCCCGGGCGATTCAGGACATGATCATCCGCGGCGCGCCGGCCATTGGCGTGGCCGCGGCCATGGGCATCGCGCTCGGAGTCGAACGCTCGGCCGCCCTTACTCTCGATGAGCTCGAACCGGAATTTGCCGTCGTCTGCGACGCCTTCGCGAAGACGCGCCCAACCGCAGTTGATCTCTTCTGGGCCATCGAGCGCATGAAGCGCCGCTTCGGCGAGCTGGCGCGCGAGGCCGGCCAGAACGCATCGGCGCAGTCGCTCCATCGCATCCGGCAAGCCCTTGTAGCCGAAGCGGAGGAAGTCCACCGCGAGCGCGAGGCCGCCGACGAAGCCATCGGTCGCTTCGGCGCCGAACTTCTTCCCGCTGCCGGTAATGTAATGACGCACTGCAATGCCGGGGCGCTCGCGACCGGCGGCATCGGCACGGCGCTCGGCGTGATTCGCATCGCCGTCGAACAGGGCCGCCAAATCGAAGTCCTCGTGCCGGAGACGCGCCCGTATCTACAAGGCGCGCGCCTGACGGCGTGGGAGCTGCACGAAGACGGCATCCCGCTCACGCTGATCACCGACAACATGGTCGGCCATATGTTGAAAACGAGGAACGTGAAGGCTGTGATCGTCGGCGCCGATCGCATCGCCGCGAATGGCGACACCGCGAACAAGATCGGCACCTATTCGATGGCTGTCCTCGCGCACGAGAACAACGTGCCTTTCCATGTAGCCGCGCCCATTTCGACGCTCGATCTGTCCATCCCTACCGGGGACTTCATTCCTATCGAAGAACGCTCCGCCGAAGAAGTCACTCATCTCCAGGGCGTGCGAATCGCCCCCGATGTTCCCGCGGCCCATCCTGCCTTCGACGTCACCCCGGCCCGCCTCATCACCGCCATCATCACCGAGCGCGGCGTTGCGCGGGCGCCTTACGGCGAATCGCTGCGGCGATTGGTGGAGACAGGCGTAAAGGGCGTGGGCGTCAGGTAAGACGCTGTAGGACTCGGAGCTACTCAAATCCTACTCGTAGCGAAGGGCTTCGACGGGATTCAGGCGCGCGGCTTTCCAGGCGGGATAAACACCAAAGGAGACGCCGATCAAGCCGGAGATGATCAGGCCGGTGGCGACCCAATAAACGGAAATCGTCGTGGGCAGCGAGGGAAAGACCAGCCGCACGGAAAGCCCCAGCGCCGAGCCGAGCGCGACGCCGATCAGGCCGCCGATGCCCGCGAGCGTCGTGGCTTCGAGGAGAAACTGCCAGAGAATGTTCAATCTCCGTGCGCCAATCGCTTTGCGCACACCGATTTCCCGCGTGCGCTCGGTCACGCTGACCAGCATGATGTTCATCACGCCGATCCCGCCCACCAGCAGCGCCACCGAGCCGACCGCAAACATCACCACGAAAATTCCGCCTGAAATTTGCTTCCACAGGTCGATGAACGCATCCGGGGTGAAAATGGCGAAGTCGTCGGGCTTGTTCGAGGCGAGATGCCGCTTCCGCCGCAGCAGATCTCGCACTTCATCGACCACGATTGGAACCGCCTCCGTGTTTTTCGCCTTCACGAACAGCACGAAATCGCGCGTCTCCGGGTGCAGCTTCTGCATCGCCGAAAGCGGCATGATCGCGATGTTGTCTTCCGGGTTCGCGCCGCTCCCGAGCGCCTGCTTCCGCGGCGTGGACACGCCGATCACCGTAAAGACCTGCCCCTCGATCAGCACTTCTTTCCCGAGAGGATCTTCATTCGGATCGGGAAACAGGATCTTCGCCGTGTCGGAGCCCAGCACGACGACGGGCGAGCGGTGTTCCTGATCAATTTCGTTGAACCAGCGCCCGCTCTTGAGGTCAATATCGAAAATCTGCTGGATCGCCGGAGGATTGCCCTGCAGGATCACGTTCTTCGCACGCAGATCGCCCCGCCGAACGTAACTGGTGCCCACGCCGAACTCCGGCCGGAAAATGCGCAGCGAAGAAGACGCCACTTCCACATTCGGGAGCTGCGAAATTTCGTCCGCCCACTCGGATTTCAGCTCCTTCCGCTGCAGGACATCGCCCGGCAGCCGGCCCAGCGTGGCCCAGGAAAAGCGATAGCAGATGATGATGTTCGACCCGAGGTCTTTCACCGAGCCGAGCACGTTCGCGTTCAATCCGCTCACGACCGCGCTGATGGCGATCACCGTGCTCACGCCGATCACGATCCCCAGAATCGTCAAGAACGAGCGCAGCGGATTGCGGCGCAGCGCGTCCACCGCCAGCCCAACGGCTTCCCGCAATTGGCTTCCGCGTTGTTGATTCTCGAACACGCTTGCCCCCGTTATTCCGCGCGCAGCGCCACCACCGGATCGAGCCTCGCCGCCCGCGACGCCGGATAAATGCCGAAGAAAAGCCCCACGCCGGTGGCCACCACCAGGCCCGCCAGTACGGACCAAAGCTCAATCGCGCTCGGCAGCGACGTGGTCCACGACACCAGCTTCGCCA
>JBGQEW010000163.1:0-3088 GCA_041496565.1 Terriglobia bacterium
ATCGGAATTCATCCCCACGAAGCGAAGCTCGCAAACGACGAGCATTTCGCGCATCTCGACAAGCTGGCGCGCCATCCGCGCGTCATCGCCTGGGGCGAGATTGGCCTCGATTATTACTACGACCACTCGCCGCGCGACGTGCAGCAACAGGTGTTTCGCCGGCGACTCGAGCAGGCGCGCGCAGCGCGGCTCCCCATCGCGATTCATTGCCGCGACGCCTGGAGCGATTGCCTGCAGATTCTCGAGGAAGCGTGGCGATCATCTGGCCTGGCCGGTGTTCTGCATTGCTTCACGGGGACGCTCGAGGAAGCGCAGCGAGGAATCGAGATGGGTTTCATGGTCTCGTTCGCCGGCAACCTCACGTATCCCAAGATGCAGCCGTTGCGCGACGTGGCCGCGGTACTGCCGCTCGACCGGCTGCTGACCGAGACCGACTCGCCGTTCCTGCCCCCGCAAGGCCACCGCGGCAAGCGAAACGAGCCGGCCTTTGTCGTCGAGGTAGCGCGAACCCTGGGAAATGTGAGAAACTTGGCGGCCGAGGAAGCCGCTGCCGCGACGGCGGCCAATTTCCGGCGCTTTTTCGGGCTCGGCGTTCAGCCGGGCTCTCTACAGGCACGGTAGTCCAGGAGGACCGCCATCGCTGTCCTAACGGCCAAGGAAATGTTCGAGCTGGTGCGCGACGATTTGCTGCTCGTCGAGCAGGAAATCGCCTCGCAGAACGGCTCGGCAATCGAGCCGGTACGCGAGATTAGCTCTTATCTCCGCGCCGGCGGGGGCAAGCGGCTGCGCCCGGCGTTGTTGCTGCTTTCGGCCGGCTACTGCGGCTATAGAGGAGCGAGCGCCATCCACTTGGGCGCGGTCGTGGAGATGATCCACAGCGCCACGCTGATCCACGACGACGTGATTGACGGCGCCCAGACGCGCCGCGGCCGCCCGAGCGCGAACGCGCGCTGGGGCAATCAGATGAGCGTGCTCGCAGGCGACTGGCTGTACATGCAGTCTTTCGAAATGGCGCTGCGGGAGCGCAATTTCGCCATCCTCGAAATCCTGATTGACCTCACGCAAAACATGGTCGAAGGCGAGCTGATGCAGTTGGCGAAGCTGGGCCGGATCGACTTGTCGGAAGAGGAAGCCACCGGGCTGGCGTTTCGCAAGACGGCGTGCCTGTTCAGCGGATGCGCGCGGCTCGGCGCCGTGCTCGCCGGGCGGGGTGTCGAGGTCGAGCAGGCTCTCGCCGATTACGGCCGCTACTCAGGTTTGGCGTTTCAGCTTGTGGATGATTTGCTCGATTTCACCGCGTCGCCCGAGCAATTGGGAAAGCCGGTGCTGAGCGATTTGAAGGAAGGCAAAGTCACGTTGCCGCTGATCTTCGCCATGCAGAACGGCAATTCAGACGGCCGGCACCTGGTGGCGAAGGTGCTCGAAGAAAAAGGATTCCACAGCGTGCGCGCGGATCAGATCACGGCGCTTGTGCACAATTCCGGGGCGATCGATCGCGCCCGCCGCATGGCGCATCAGTATGCAGCCAAGGCGAAAGCCTGCGTGGATGGCCTCAACGATTCCGACTACCGCCGCGCGCTGATCTCCGTCCCCGATTTCATTCTCGAACGCGAAAGCTGAAAATTCCATCACTTGCTGGGGACCCCTGCGACGGCGGCTCGTATTTTAGGAGCATCAACTTTTCCGCCTGCTTTGGTGCTTGTTTCACTCGCCAACAAGCTCTTCACATCGGCCAACACCTCTTCCGGATTCCAAGCATTGTCGTGGTACCACTTGTAAACCTTGCCGTCGGGCGAGATGACGGTCGTGCTCATCGAATGAGCAATCTGGTCATCCTGCTCGCTGTAGAAGAGCCCGAATGTCTCCGCGACCCCCTTCAGTTCCTTGGCCGGCGCCACGGCGTAGCCCCAATGCTCGAAACCTGGTCTTGTGCTCGCGGTCGCAAAGTCAGAAGCATATCGACGAAGGACTGCGGGCGTGTCATGAGCAGGGTCGAAACTAATGCTCAGCAGATGTGTCTTCGAGTACAGCTTTTTGTCCCGCGCCAGGGCGGCTTCGATCTGGCTGAAATTCTTGCTCATCCTCGGACAATAATCCGGCAAGGGACAACGCGTATAGATAAACGTCACCAGCAGCACTTTGCCGCGATATTCAAGCAGATGGATTCTCTTGCCGTCCTGGCTGACCAGGACAAGGTCCGGCAATTGTTCTCCCGGTTGGGGCTGGTGCATCTGGCTGTTCGGAGGCGGCGTGGTTCCGCTACTCCCCTTGACGACTACCACGTTTTCGAGCCAAACACTCTCGTCATTCGCCACCACGTCGGCTTGAATGGGATCCCCCGGCATCAGTTGATCCAAAGTCTTCGCATCTTTCACCCGATACGACATCGTCATCGCGGACATGAAACCGGGAATGGCTTCGTGGTCAACCACCACACGTTGACCTTGCTTGTCGATGGAAACAATCTTGCCTTTCAGGTGGAACCGCCGCTCCGGGCTGCGATCCGGGCCGTGACAAGCCGTCAACGAAAGGCTGATCGCGGCGAGAACAACAAGCGCGAGCAGAAACACTCTCGATTCCCCTCGCGCCCCGAGGTGTTGCCAGGAGCCATCCCATGAGTTATCGCGAAACTGGGCCACAAGGTTCCTCCCCGCCTACAATAAACCCTCAGTAGTGAAAGCGGTAGCGAAGCTGGACGATAAATTGCCGCGGGTCGGCGAAATGCGTGCCGCCGAATGTATTGCTGTTGTCGATCCGATAAGCATGATTCGATAGATTCAGCTCCGAAAGCTGCAGCGACCAGGCTTCCCCGAAATCCTTGCCGAGCGCAATATCGTACGTTGCGTGCGTGGGCAAATGATTCGGGCCGTTGCCATCGAGAAAGCCGGAGCCGTAGGAGAAGCTTCCGGAAAGCCAGCTCCGCCACGGCAGGGTAGTTTGGAATCCAGTGCTCAGCGTGTTGCGCTGATCGTGATCGAGGAGAAAAAAGCCCTCATCGGGCGGAGTGAAATCAGTCAAACCGCCCGAAACGGCGCCGCCGCCCTCTACAGTCTGGTTGGAAAAGGCGGCGTGGATTTGCATGCGGCCG
>JBGQEW010000164.1:0-2991 GCA_041496565.1 Terriglobia bacterium
AGCCACACGGACCCGGAGTTGGTCGAAGCGGTGCGCAAGGGACGGCGCGAAGAATTCCGCTCGTTCACCCAGGGAAAAGAGCCGCCCGATCCACAAGCGGAGGCGACTTTCCAATCGGCAAAGCTCGATCATGGACTCCGCGCCAAAGAGCCGCATCGCGCGCTCTTCGAGCTATACAAGCGCTTGATTCGCCTCCGCAAGGAAATCCCGTGCCTGGGTCGTTTAGATAAGGACGCGATCGAAGTCGTCGGCGTAGAGCGAAAGAAGCTCTTGTTCGTCCGGCGCTGGAGCGAGGAGGATGAAGTGTTCATGTTTTTCAATTTCAGCTCTTCGGAAGCGACCTTCGAACCGCCGGTCCCGAACCGATACTGGAGCAAGCTCTGCGACTCGGCGGAGGAGGAATGGCGGGGACGCGGCAGCGCGACTCCCGAGCGGCTCGATATAGAAAAGACATCCACGCTGCAAATTTCTCCCTGGGCATTCGTACTTTTCCAGCGTCAACCGGAGGGGAGTACCCGATGAGCTGGATCGTATGGCCCGGAAATCTTTTTCCGCAGGGTGCGACGTGGGACGGATCGGGTGTCAACTTCTCGATCTTTTCCGAGAACGCCACGTCGGTCGAGCTGTGCCTGTTCGACACACCCGACGCGAGCCGGGAAAGCGCGCGCATCCCGATGGTAGAGCAGACCGCGCACATCTGGCACGCCTATCTGCCGGAAGCCCGTCCGGGGCAGCTCTACGGCTACCGCGTGTACGGCCCGTACGCGCCTGAAGAGGGACACCGCTTCAATCCCGCCAAGCTTCTCCTCGATCCTTACGCGAAGGCAATCGCCGGCAAGCTCGACAGCAACGACTCGCTCTTCGGCTATAAGGTCGGGAGTCCGCAGGCCGATCTTTCCCTCGACCGATTGGACAGCGCCGCCGGCATGCCGAAGTGCGTCGTCATCGATCCGGCTTTCACCTGGGGCGACGACGCGCCGCCGCGCATTCCGTGGCACCGGACGTTGATTTACGAGTTGCACGTCAAGGGCTTCACGGCCCGTCATCCTCAAGTGCCGCGCGATTTGCGCGGGACGTACGCCGGGCTGTCGTCTCCGGCCGCGATCAAGCATCTTGTTTCCCTGGGCATCACGGCGGTGGAGCTGATGCCGGCGCACCAGTTCGTGACGGATAAATATCTGATCGATCGCGGCCTGACGAATTATTGGGGCTACAATTCGATCGGCTTCCTGGCGCCCGAAGCGCGCTATGCCCGCAGCGGGGTTCTGGGACAGCAGGTGAGCGAGTTCAAGACGCTGGTAAAGGCGCTCCATCGCGAAGGGATCGAAGTCATCCTCGACGTCGTTTACAACCATACCGGCGAAGGCAACCATCTCGGGCCGACCCTGTGCTTCCGCGGCGTTGACAACGCGGCTTACTATCGGCTCCTTCCCGACAACCCGCGCTATTACATGGACTACACCGGCTGCGGCAACACGCTGGACATGACGCACCCGCAGGTCCTCCGGCTCATCATGGACAGCCTGCGCTACTGGGTGATCGATATGCACGTCGACGGATTCCGCTTCGATCTTGCCTCGGCGCTGGCGCGCGAGCTGCACGAAGTGGACCGCCTGGGCGCGTTCTTCGACATCATCCATCAAGATCCGGTCCTCTCGCAGGTGAAGCTCATCGCCGAGCCGTGGGATTTGGGCGAAGGCGGATATCAGGTGGGAAACTTTCCGGTCCTGTGGGCCGAATGGAACGGTATGTATCGCGACACGGTGCGCCGCTACTGGAAAGGAGACGGCGGGCAAGTAGGAAGCCTGGCTTATCGTCTCACCGGCTCGTCGGATCTCTACGGCCACAACGGCCGGCAGCCGTACGCGAGCATCAATTTCGTCACCGCCCACGACGGATTCACGCTGCACGATCTCGTCAGCTACAACGAGAAGCACAACGAAGCCAACGGCGAAAACAACCAGGACGGCCACAACGACAATCTCTCGTGGAATAACGGCGCGGAAGGCCCGACCGACGATCCGGCAGTCATCGCCCTCAGACGCCGGCGGATGCGCAATTTTCTCTCCACTCTGCTGCTCTCGCAGGGAGTGCCCATGCTGCTCGCGGGCGACGAGATCTGCCGCACGCAGCAGGGAAACAACAACGCCTATGGTCAGGACAACGAGATTTCCTGGCTCGATTGGGAGCTCGACAGGCCCCGGCAGGAGATGCTGGAGTTTACCCGGTATCTGATCCAGTTGTTCCGCGAGCATCCGGCGCTCCGGCGGCGCCATTTTTTTCAGGGACGGAAAATTCGCGGCTCGGAGGTCAAGGACCTCACCTGGTTTCGTCTGGACAGCAAGGAAATGACCGAGGAGGATTGGAACAATTCGGAGACGCGCTGCTTCGGCCTGCGGCTGGCCGGCGACGCCATCGAGGAGTTCGACGAGCACGGCAACCGGATCGTCGGCGACACGCTGCTGATTCTCTTGAACGCCCACCATGAAACGCTGCCTTTTGTTTTGCCGGCGCACAAGCCGCGGCTCCGTTGGGAGTTGCTGTTGGATACGCGCGAGGCGATCGGAAGAGGCGCGGAGCAGATCCGGCGCGGCGGGGAAGCGTTCGAGCTGGAAGGACGCTCGCTGGCGCTTTTCCGCCTGCAAGGCGCGAACGAAGGCGGCAATGGAGAGCAGGCCACGGCCCGTCCGAAGCGAAACAGGAAATCGCCGCAACAATAAAAACGACGGTTCCAAGACCATGGCTGATTGCGAACGACCCACCGCCACGTATCGCCTGCAGTTCAGCAAGGGATTCACCTTCGTGCAGGCGAAGGCGATCGTTCCCTACCTGAGCGCTCTCGGAATCTCTGACATTTACGCGTCGCCGATTTTTTGCGCGCGCACCGGCAGCACGCACGGCTACGACGTCGTCGATCCCACGCGCCTCAATCCGGAGCTGGGCAGCGCCGAAGAGTTCGAATCTCTGATCGAGGAAGCGCGCCGCTTGGGC
>JBGQEW010000165.1:0-2979 GCA_041496565.1 Terriglobia bacterium
CTCCGGCGCACGGATGGTCGGCCACCCCTATGGACTGATCCGCGCGCTCGAAAAGTTGGGCGCTTACAACAAGCGGATCCCCATGAATATTTCTCCTGCCACTTCGGCGCTTTGCATCGTCGCGCCGCTCAACGCCAGCCAGATGATGATGAGCCTATTCAGCACGCATCCGCCGCTCGACGAGAGAATTGCGGCGCTGCGGAATCTCCAGATCAGCCGATAAAACAAGGGCTGTATCAAACTGGTACCTTTTCAGTGCCTTACCCGCAGTGCACGCAGAAACGATTATTGCCGCGTAAAGTTTGCAAGGTATAGCCCGAGGACGCGCAAACCATTCAGCCCGCCGGATTCTTAATAACCTATTTATTGTCAGCCATATACAGGACATCCCGTGGTTTGGCGCGATTTGGCTGCGCGCGTGCACCTTAGTCTCCTCGCAAGGGTGATCGAAAAGGAGAATCAGAATGTTCGAGCATAAAGAGGAAGTGGGGACGCAGTCCGAGGGCACGCCACGCTGGGTGGGCTTGGCCGTCGTCGTACTGGCTGCGGTTGCATTGGTGGCTCTGGGTATCGGCTGGAGCGCAACATCGCGTGCGCACAGCTTGGAACAGAGTCTCGCAACCGAGACACAGGCATTGAAGCAGGGCCAAGACGTTTTGGGACAACGGTTAGCGCAGGCCGAAGAGAGCAGCGCGCAGGTGAAGGGAGAATTGAATGTTGTGACCGACCGCATGAAGCTGACGCAGGGCGAACTGGCCAGCGCACGCCGGTACGCCAAGCAAGTGAAGGAAGAAGATGCGAAGAAGCTCGCCGACGTGGAGAGCAACGTCAATTCGAAGTTGGCCACCAAGGCCAACTCGGATGACCTGACGGCCACAAACGGCGAAGTCGCCGGAGTAAAAAGCGATCTCGAAGGCACGAAGCAGAACCTGCAGATGGCGCGTGGCGAACTGGGCACGTTGATCGCCCGGAACCACGACGAGATCGAAGTGCTTCGCCGGATGGGCCAGCGAGACTACTACGAGTTCAGCATCGATCGCAAAGGTTCGCGGCAGAAGGTGGGCGATCTGATGGTCGAGCTCCGCGGTACGAACCCGAAGAAAAACCTCTTCAGCGTGGCGATCTATGTGGACGATTTGCGGTATGAGAAGAAGAATCGCTCGTCCAACGAGCCAATCTACTTCTACACCCACGGCTCGCGCGCCCCGCTCGAGCTGGTCGTGAATCAAGTGAGCAAGACGAAGGTAACCGGGTATCTGAGCGTTCCCAAGGCGAACACACAGCAGCAAGGCACCGGCAACTAGTTCCGGCTCTGCCTCACTCGTCCCTACAGGGCGGGACGAGTGGAAAAGCAGCTCCCCTAGCGGGGATCAGTAGAAGAGGGCGTTCGACGAACGCCCTCTTTTTTTATTCCGCTTTGGTCAGGAAGCGCATCTTGCGCCGATGGAAAATCTTGGCGAGCGCGGGGAGTTTTTCGTAGGTTATTTTGCCTTGCTCGTAGAGCTTCACCTTGGCCTTGGCTGCTTTGCGCCGGCGGTGGTGCCGCTTCCAGGCCACAAATCGCTTGTCGTTAGCCATTCCGTCTCCTCTCCATTGAACATTCATTGTAACGAACCCGCGGCGGGATGCAAGCCTCGGCGATGCAATTACACGGGAGTTCAAGTAGGATGATGCGCGAAATGTCTTTGCTCGCGATTACGGGAGCGCGCGTCCTGACGCCGCTCGAGGAAATCGAAAATGCCGTCGTCGTGGTTGAAGGCGACCGCATTGCGGCAGTGGGGCGCCGCGCCGAAGTGCGTGTACCGGACGGCGCCAGGGAAATCGACGCTCGTGGGCGCACGATCGTGCCCGGCTTCGTGGATGTGCACATCCACGGCGCCGGCGGACACGACGTGATGGAGGCGGCCACGAATGCGCTTGAGACTGTGGCGAACACGGTGGCGCGCTTCGGCACCACTTCCCTGGTGGCGACCACGGTGACGGCGCCGGCGGACCAAACCGGCCGGAGCCTCGAAGGAATCGCCCGCTACATCAAGAGCGCGCACAACCGCACGACGGAAGCGCCGCCTCGCGCCGAAATCCTGGGAATCCACTTGGAGGGCCCTTTCATCAGCCATGCGCGCCGCGGGGTTCATCCGCCCGATGCCATTGCCGAACCGTCGCTTCCTGCGTTCCAAAAATTCTTGCAGGCTGCCGATGGCTGCGCTCGCATCCTGACGCTGGCGCCGGAATTGCCTGGTGCGCTCGAACTGGTCGAGAGGGCGCGCACCGCAGGCCTCGTCGTTGCGCTGGGACACACCGACGCGACGTACGAGCAGGCGCACGAAGCGATCGAGCGCGGAGCGCGTCATGCCGTACACGTCTTCAACGCGATGCGGCCGTTCTCGCACCGCGAAACCGGCGTGCTTGGCGCGGTACTCACCGACGCTCGAGTCACCGCAGAGATCATCGCTGACGGCGTCCACGTGGATGCGGCGGCGATTCGCTTGCTGCTTGCGGCGAAGGGAATGGAGCATGTGCTGCTGGTCAGCGATGGAATTTCCGCGACGGGCATGCCGGACGGGACCTACCGGCTGGGGATGTTCGATGTCCTGGTCGCTGGCGGCGTAGCGCACAGCCGCGAAGGCCGGTTGGCCGGGAGCACGCTCACACTCGATCGGGCCGTGCGCCACATTGTCTCGCTGGGCGTGCCGTTGATCGAAGCGGTGCGGATGGCCACGCTGGTACCGGCACGCCGACTGGGCCTCGAAGCACGAAAAGGCGTCATCGCGCCCGGCGCGGACGCTGATCTCGTTCTGCTCACTTCCGATCTGAATGTCGCTGGCGTGATGGCTCGCGGAGTAATGTCTGCCTAGCCGCGGGGCGCGGTTATTTGTTCAGGGGAACATTCAATTCTTCGGCAAGCAGGTGAGGATCGAATGGACTGCACGCGAAGAATCGTCCGTCTACTTCAATGGTCGGAACCTTTCTGCGGCCGTC
>JBGQEW010000166.1:0-2970 GCA_041496565.1 Terriglobia bacterium
CTTCCACTCGGAGCACCATTGCCGAAATCCTTTACACTTCGGGCACGACGGCCGAGCCGCGCGGTGTCGTTCTCACGCACGGCAATTTTCTTGCGAACCTCGAGCCGCTGGAGCGCGGTATCGATGAGTATCGCAAGTACGAGCGCTGGTTCCACCCCTTGCGTTTCGTCACGCTGGTGCCGTTAAGCCACGTCTTCGGCCAATTCATGGCGCTGTTCGTTCCACCGCTCCTCGGAGCCGCGGTCGCTTTCGAACCGTCCAGCAACCCCGCCGAAATCATTCGCACCATCAAGCAAGAGCGCGCCACCGCGCTTATCGCCGTTCCGCGCATGCTGGATCTTCTTCATGCGGGAATCGAGAGGGAATGCGAAGGACAGGGCAAATCGCAGTGGCTGAACCGCACTCTTGAAAACGCAAAGGGAAGAAAATTTCTCAAGCGCGCCTGGATGTTTCGCCGAATCCACCGCCGCTTTGGCTGGAAGTTTTGGGCATTGATCTCCGGTGGTGCCGCGCTTTCGAATGAAACCGAGGACTTCTTCAAGCGGGTGGGTTACGCCGTTGTTCAAGGCTACGGCATGACGGAGACGGCCTCTCTGATCAGCCTGAATCACCCGTTTCGCGCGGCGGAAGGCTCTGTCGGCAAGATTCTTCCGGGCCGTGAATGCAAGCTCGCCGAAGACGGTGAAATTCTCGTTCGTGGTGAAAATGTTTCCAGCGGCTACTGGGAACAAGGAGCAGTTCAGCCCGCGGATCAACAAGGCTGGCTGCGCACTGGCGATCTCGGCGAACTCGACTCCGAAGGGAATCTGCGTTTCCGCGGGCGCAAGAAAAACGTGATTGTCACGCCCGCCGGCCTAAACGTTTACCCCGAAGACTTGGAATCCGCTCTTCGCAAACAGCCTGGCGTGCGCGATTGCGTGGTCATCCCATTGGGTCGCGGCGGGAATGCCGAGCCATGCGCGATCCTCCTTTTGAATAATGCTGACCATTCCGTCGCGCGCGCCGCTATCGAAGGCGCTAACGCCTCGCTCGCTGAATATCAACGCATGCAAACATGGAGCGTCTGGCCTGAGTTTGATTTTCCTCGCACACCCACGGGCAAGCCGCGGCTTTCCGTCATCACCGCCCGGGCCGCTCAAATTCTCGACGGACGACAAGATGTTCATCCGGAAGGTGTAGGGGCGGACTCTAGTCCGCCCTCCTCGTCAGGTAGCGCGTTCGACCAACTGCTGGAACGCTTTAGCACAACGAGAGGTGCAGGCTTGCGAGCCGCCAGTCACCTTGAACAGGAACTGAACCTCTCCTCCCTCGACCGCGTGGAGCTGCTGAGCGCCCTGGAGGAAAAGTTTCACGTGGAAGTAAACGAAACCGCTTTCGCCAATGCCAAGACCGTTGCCGATGTCGAGCGCGTCCTGCAACAGCCGGCCGCACGCCGCACCGAGTACATCTATCCACGTTGGACGCAGCGCGAACCCGTTCGCTGGCTGCGGCTCGCGGTTTACTACGCCTTGGTCTGGCCTGCCACACAGATCCTTGGCCACCCGCGCATCATAGGCCGCGAGAATCTTCGCAACTTGCGTGGGCCCGTCCTTATCGTTTCAAATCACATCACGCGCCGCGCCGACATCGGTCTGATTCTGGCCGCGCTGCCGCTGCGATTCCGCCACCGCGTTGCCACGGCCATGGGCGGCGAATCGCTGCAAAACATGCGCCGCCCGCCGCGCGAATGGTTCTTCGCCAGGCGCTGGGCCTATCAACTCGGCTACTGGCTCGCCACCCTGCTCTTCAACGTTTTTCCGCTGCCGCAATTTTCCGGATTCCGCGAAAGCTTCCGCTTCGCCGGCGAATCCGTCGACCGCGGCTACAGCGTGCTCGTTTTTCCCGAAGGGGAAGTGAACAACTCCGAAGACGGCCGCATGGCTCCGTTCCAGAGCGGCATCGGACTCCTCGCCCAAAATCTTCGCCTCCCGATCATTCCGATGCGCCTGGACGGCGTCTGGCAGATGAAGCGCGAACACCGCCGCCTTGCTCACCTCGGCGAAATCACCGTCCGCATCGGCGCCCCGGTCACCTTTTCGCCCGCTACCTCCCCCGACGAAATCGCCCGCCACCTCGAATCTCACGTACGCTCTTTATAGAGGCACCCCCGCCGGCAAGCAACCCGTTAGCTTCTGTGGCAAAATAGAAAGTTCGCAGAGCACGATTAATGGCACACCGTACAACATTGGAAGAAGAGCGCCCCGCAAAAACGCCGAAGGTGGCCAAGAAACCCGCGGCAGGCGGCCTCGTGAAGGCAGTCGGCAACGAGGAGCGCGAGCGCGTTTTCGATGCCTTCCGCCGCTGGGGGTACTTGGAGGCGACTCTCGATCCCTTGGGCTTGTTTGAGCCGCTGAAGCAACCTGATCTGGATGCGCTCACCGGCGAAGCCGCCGAGGAAGCACGCAGCATCTACTGCAATACGGTCGGCGCCGATTTCATGCATCTGCCGGAGCCGGAGCGCCGCCGCTGGATCGCCGAGCGATTTGAAGCTCCGTCGAGCCAGGTGGATCAACACAAAATCCTCGAGCGTCTGATTCGCGCCGACCTTTTCGAGCAGGTTTTGCAGGCGCGCTACCTCGGCACCAAGCGCTTCTCACTCGAAGGCGTAACCGCGCTGATTCCGCTCCTGGACTCGATCCTCGACGCCGCAGGCGAGCACGGCGCGGAATCCTCGATTGTGGCCATGAGCCACCGCGGGCGCCTCAACGTGATGGTTCACGCCGCGTGCAAGACGCCCCATGAAGTGGTCTCGGGTTTCGAAGACGTCGATCCGCGCAGCGTCCTGGGTGCGGGCGACGTGAAATACCACGTTGGCGCTACCGGCACTTACGTCACCACCAGCGGCAAGGAAATCGGCATCCACCTCGTTTCGAATCCGAGCCATCTGGAGGCCGTGGATCCCGTCGCGGTCGGCCGGGCGCGCGCGAAGCA
>JBGQEW010000167.1:0-2878 GCA_041496565.1 Terriglobia bacterium
CAGCCGTTTCCAGAGCGCATCCAAATTATCCTGCCGCCATTTTCCCTCGTAGGACGGCAATAGCTCGGCGATGCTCCACGCCTTGCTCGGGTCTGCGCACACCAGCAGCTCTTTGATCAACGCCGTACGCGCATCCGGAATCTTGTGCAAAGAGTAAGCGGCGATGTCGCGCCGCCGGTAATCGGGATCGCCCAGCTGGTCGATCAGCGTGCGCACGGTCGCCGGCGTGCCGACATCTCCCATCTTGCGCAGCGCGAATTGCTGCACGGCGCCATGTGGACTTCCCATCAGGCGCGACAGCGTTGCGCGGGAGTCTTCCGGAAGATCGTGCGCGTCGAGCAATTCCAGCGCCAGACGCGAAACTTCGGAGAATTCCGATTCTTCGATCACAGAGAAAAGCTTCGCGTACTCGTCCTTGCGTAAATCTTCTTTCCCCAGGCAATGGAGCAATGCGGCGAGAGCATGAGAGCGGAGAGCCGGATGATGCTCGCGCCCGACAAAACCAAAGAGCCATTTGCGAGCCTGGGGACGGCCGAGCTGCCCCATCAGCCGAAGCGCAGAGACCACCGCGGGCCGCTGCTGCTTCGCGTCGAGTTTCGCCGCGAACTTCTCGACTTCGCCATAGAGCAGCTCCTGCTCTTTCGTCTCCATCTCACGGACCCACGGCGTCATTAAGTCGCAAATGGTTTTGTTGAATTCGTCGCTCTCGGCGGCGAGCATTTGCAGCAACGCCTTCAAAGCCGCTTTCCCGCGAATCGCGCACAGCACTCGCGCCGCGTTCAACTGCCAAACGCGTGAAGCAGCCGGCATACGCTTGAGCAGCGGATCGACCGCCGCCTTGCCGGCGCGGCCCAGCAACCGAACCGCCCGCTCCTGTATTTCCTTGTCCGGATCGTCGAGCAATCGCGCCAGCAGAGGAACGGCGGCCTTGGGTTGGACTTCTTCGAAATAGCGCAGCCCGTAGTCTTTCAGTACCGGATTGGGCTGATCCAAAACCGTCCCGACACTCTTGATGACGTGGGGATTCTGCACCTTGAGCGCGCCCAACACCAGCAGCGACGCGCAGCGATGCTCGACGGTACCCTTGTCGATGAGAGTAAGCAGTCGTTCGAGGATGTTGTCCATTAACTAGAAAAACGCCAACGCGCGAATTTCTATGCTTTCGCGCGGCGGCGCATCGGGCGGGCTGGTCGGGTCGTCGAAAGAGGCGTGCGCCGTCCAGCGCGCGCGGCCGTCCTTCGCGGAATCGTAAGTCTTGAAGACGATCGCTTCGTTTCTCTGCATGTGCGGAAAATAAAACCACCGGTGACCGGGATTGTAGGTGATGTGGTAAATCTCGCCGACGCGATCGGGATATTTCCGCTCGGTCGCGATCAGATCCTTCATCGGCAGGCTCCGCGCGTCGGCAATCGCGACCGGCGCGCTCTCCACCGGCTTCCGAATCGGGCGCCACGTTTGAATGACCGCAAACCGTCGCTGGAGCAGCGCCTCCGCCTCGGCCGGCAGCAAATCGCGCACGCGCTGCGGGCCGGACCACTCGGTGTAGTCGTTGTGCACTCGGCGGACCGGCTCGCGGATTTGTTTCGCCGCGCGCGTCGCGTCGTCCTCGGCTCGCAGAGTGTGGTCGAAGATCAGAACTCTCGACGCGCCGGACACGTCCTTGATCAGCCGCTCCATTTCCGTGTAGTAGACCGACCGAATTTCTTCTTCGTTGTAAAAATCCGACACCTTCGTCTCTATGGTTGACCAGGATGAATCCTTCCAGCTCGAGCGAGAGACGATCGCGAATAAGCCGGCCGTCGTGGATGGTCGCCGGTCGATCCTCGTACTTGCCCGTGTGCTGTACGGGGGTCGTGCCGGGCGCATTGGACCGGCTCACCGGCTTTTCTCCGGTGTCGACGAGATAGTTGAGAGATGCCTCGACGAAAGCCAAAGACTGCTCTTATTTTCCCGGTCGCGCCATTACGATCTTTGCCATACCTCTGCTCGGCGCACATGTCAACGTTCCAGCGAACCATTATCCTCTTGACGGCTGGCGCCATGCTGTATTACCGAGATGAAACATCATGGCTGAACTCAGGATAGTCGGCGCTGCGGTCCCGCGGGCGGAAGGCGCCGACAAAGTCAGCGGCCGGACCCTATACGCCGCGGACGTCAAACTCCCTGGATTGCTCTGGGGAAAAATCCTCCGCAGCCCATATCCGCACGCTCGCATCCGCCGCATCGACGCCGCGAAAGCCCGCCAAGCGCGAGGAGTAAAAGCAGTCATCACCGGTCCGGAGATCCCGGGTCGATTCGTGGGCAAGATGATCCGCGACATGCCGGTCCTCTGCTGGGATGTGGTGCGCTACGTCGGCGATAGAGTCGCCGCTGTGGCCGCCGATACGCTCGAAGCCGCCGAAGAGGCCTTGGATCTCATCCAGGTCGAGTACGAACAGCTCCAAGCGGTCTTCGATCCGCTGGAGGCGATGGACTCGAAGGCGCCGCGCATCCACGAAGATGTCGCAAGCTATGACGGCGCGCCCAAAGAACGGCTGGCATTGGACGTGCACAACGGGCTTACCCGCCTCTCCTGGCGCAAAGGCGACGTCGAGCGGGGCTTTCGCGAGGCCGATCTGGTTTTGGAGCATACGTTTCGCATCCCGGCTCGGCACCAGGGATACATCGAGCCTCACGCCGGCGTTGTCGCCATCGACTCCGACGGCCGGATCCAGGTATGGGTCTCGGCAAAAAATCCCTTCGGTATCCGCACTCAATTGGCCAAGGCGATCGGCGCCGGTGAAGAGCGCATCCGCGTCAACGTCGTCAATGTGGGCGGAGAATTCGGCGGCAAGGGAGACGCCTTTGATCTGCCCGTCGCGTACTTTCTGGCGCGGCA
>JBGQEW010000168.1:0-2857 GCA_041496565.1 Terriglobia bacterium
GCCAAGCTCGGTCAGCAGCCGTGTATCCCCCGCATGGCGATGACCGAAGCGAAAATTGCCGCCCACCAGCACCAAGCGGGCGTGCAATCCGTCCACCAATATTTCTCGCACGAAATCTTCCGCGCTGACTCGCGAAAGTTCTGCAGTAAACCGCAGCACGAGCGCCGCGCCGAGTCCGAGGGCGTCGAGCATCGCGAGCCGCTGCTCCAGCGTCAGAATCAGCGGAGGGGCGTCCGTGGGGCGAAGCACGCGAAGCGGGTGCGGATCAAACGTGACCGCCGTGGGCAGCGCGCCGGTGAGCCGGGCCCGCTCGACCAACTCGAGCAGGATTTTCCGGTGGCCCAGGTGCACGCCGTCGAAATTTCCGATGGTCAGTACCGTCGGCGGCGCCGCCGCTCCGAAGTGAGCGGTCCATTCCGCAACCGAACGCATGACGACAAGCGCCATCAGACTTGCACCTCGAAGGAAAGGCCGTCGTAGGACAGCCGAACGTTCTCCGGCAGCCGCGCGTTTGTTTCCTCGTGCGCCAAGTCGTGGCAGATGTGCGTGAACCACGCGCGCCGTGGCCGCAGCTCCGCGACCAGTGCCAGCGACTGCTCCACATTCGAGTGCATCGGGTGCGGAGTGTAGCGCAACGCGTCGAGGATCAAATCGTCGAGCCCTTCGAGCAGTCGCTTCGATTTCGCCGACACGGAGCTAAAGTCGGTCAAGTAGGCCGCGCGTCCAAAGCGAAATCCGAGCACCGGCAGTTTTCCATGCATCGCGGGCACCGGAACAATTCCAGTTCCGAACAACTCGAACGGCCCGTGAATCGCGTGCAGCTCGACGCCGGGGACCGAACTCTCCGTCGCCTCGCCGTTGAAGATATAGGCAAAAGTCCGCCGCAGAATTGCCAGCGTCGGCTCGGCCGCATAAATCGGCACGATGCCTTTCTGTTTCAAGTTGAATGGCCGGATATCGTCGAGGCCGAGGATGTGGTCCGCATGGCCGTGCGTATAGAGCACCGCGTCCAGTCGATCGAGGCCGGCGCGCAGCGCCTGGAAGCGGAAATCGGGGGTCGTATCGATCACGACGTTGCGCCCGGCGTAGGAGAGCAGAATCGAAGGCCGCGTCCGCTGGTCATGCGGGTCTTGGGACTTGCAGACGGCGCACCTGCAGCCCAGGCTCGGAACGCCCATCGAAGTGCCCGAGCCGAGGACCGTCAGCCGCAGCGTCGCCGGTGCGTTGCGGTCAGGGGCAGGTCTATCCAGGAAGGCTGCTCGTCCTTCAGGCATTGCACCTAAGCTTTGCCTTTGGCCTTTTCACGCAGGGCTTCGGCGGCCGCCTTTGACATTTCGAGGTAGGAAAGTTTCAAGCTGCGCAGAACTTCGAAGAGCAATTGTTCCTCCTCGTGCGCCAGATTGCCTTGCGTCTTCTCGCGCAGAGCGTCGATCATGTCAATCAGCTCATTGGCGCCTGGCAGATCGAGATAGGCCTGGCCGGACTGTGGGTCGGGAATCATCCCCAGGCGCGCGGCCGCGTTCCCGGCCAGGAAATCCACGAGGATTTGAAAACTGCGGGATGCGGCAGGCTCTACAGCAGCTTCTGCTTCGGCCACGGATGTTTTCGGTTCAACGCCCACCAGTTGCGGTCCGCCAGCCCACTCCGGGCGCGAGGCGACCGCCTCCGGAGTCTTGGCTGCGGCGGGAGCCGGTTTCGCGTTGCCCGCCAGTTTTGAAGCGGCAGCCTTATCCGCCTCTTTCTTTTCTTCGAGGCGCTCGTACTCCAGGCCTTCTTTCCGCAAATCTCCGTCGGCTGTAAACAGCCTCCGGTCAACTACCTTGAATCCTGTGTCCTGACTATGGTCCTTCTGGTCTGCCACGGAGACTCCTCAGGCTCTGCGCTCGCGAATGTCCAGCGCGCAATAGGGCAGTCTACCATCCACGGCGGACACCAGCAACCACGCGGCTTCGCCTCCCACCGTGATGTGCGCATAGAGTAGTCCAAGTTGGCGCTTGCGTGGCGAAGGGGCGTGCCTTACAGTTCATCCCTTACGCCTGACCTGGCGACAAAGCCTGTGCCCTCGAACACTCCTAAGCAAGCCAAACCAGATGGCGGGATTGGCGAAAAGTTCGAAAACTTGGTGGCGCTGCAATCCCGCCTCCGCGCGCCCGGCGGCTGTCCCTGGGATCGCGAGCAGACGCATCTGACCCTGCGCCCTTTCCTTATTGAAGAAGCCTACGAAGTCCTTGACGCGCTCGAAAACGGCACGCCCGAGGAGTTCGCTTCCGAGCTGGGCGATCTCCTGCTGCAGGTCGTTTTCCACGCTGAACTGGCGCGCGAGCAGGGCCAATTCGACGTTGGCGACGTGATTGACCGCATCCACTCCAAGCTGGTCCGCCGCCACCCGCACGTTTTCGGCGACTCCAAAGCTGCCAATTCCGCTGAAGTGCTGAAGTCCTGGGAACGTCTCAAGGCCGAGGAGCGCCAGGCGGAATCTCGTTCGAAAGATGCAGGCGCGGCCGAAGAATCCATTCTCGGCGTCATTCCGCGCACGTTGCCCGCTCTGCTCGAAGCGTATCAACTGACCCGCCGCGCATCGAACATCGGCTTTGATTGGAACAACATCGAAGGCCTCGCCGAAAAATTGCAGGAAGAAGCCGGCGAGTTGCGCGAGGCACTCCGAGCCGCGCCACCGAACGCCTCGAAGACGGGAAGCGCGCCGAGCCGGCACGTCGAAGAGGAAGTTGGCGACCTGTTATTCGTCGCCGTGAATATTGCCCGATTTCTCGGCGCCGATCCCGAGATCGCGCTGAAAAGGGCGAATCGAAAATTTGCGCGCCGCTTCCAATGGATGGAAACTGAAATGTCGCGGCAA
>JBGQEW010000169.1:0-2801 GCA_041496565.1 Terriglobia bacterium
TCCACACCGGCGGCGTGGACCTCTCGTTCCCGCACCATGAAAATGAAATTGCGCAATCGGAGGCCGCCACGGGCAAGCCGTTTGTCCGCACCTGGCTCCACGCCGAGCACTTGATGGTCGAAGGCGAGAAAATGTCGAAGTCGCTTGGCAACTTCTATACGCTGCGCGACCTTTTCGCCAAGGGTCACAAGCCCTCGACAATCCGATTTCTGCTCGCCTCGGTGCCTTATCGCCGCCAGCTCAATTTCACGATGGACGGTCTGAAGCAGGCGGAAAGCTCGGTCCAGCGCCTGCGTAATTTTGTGGACCGTGTGAAGCGGGAGAACTTCCCGCCGGGCAATACGGACTCGATGGCGGCGGCCGTCCGCGCGGCGGAGGAAGGATTCGACAGAGGGCTGGAAGACGACTTGAATACGGCCGTTGCGCTGGCGGCCGTGTTCGATCTGGTGCGCGACGTGAACAGTGCGATCGACCGTGGCGAGCTCCGTCAGGGCGATGCGCCCGCCGTGATCGCGGCGATGGGGAAATTCGACCAGATTTTCGCACTCTTGAAAGATGATGACGAGGAAAAGCTGCGGGGCCTGGGCTTTGGCTCAGCCCCCACATCGTTCAGCGACAACCAAATTCAGTTGCTTGTGAACGATCGCCAGACGGCGCGCCGTAACCGTAACTTCAAGCGCGCGGATGAGATTCGGCAACAACTCGCCGCTCATGGTATCATTCTCGAAGACTCTCGTGACGGCGGTGTCCGCTGGAAAAGAAGATGAAGAATCTCTGCTACAATTCCCGCCCGCTCCACTGTCTCCCCTCTCGCGAACGTCCGAATCTTTTCGGCGTTGACTAAGCTTTCTTCCTCCTTTCGCACTCCGCTCCGGCATGCACCTCGCCGGTGAGACTCCAACCTCTACCCTTTAGGAGGAAGCCATGATTGAAACGACGGAAACCAAATTGCCGCGCCTGGTGACTTCGCTGCCCGGTCCCAAGGCCAAGCGAATTGTGGAACTCGACGACGAGCTGCTCTCGCCGTCCTATACCCGCAGCTACCCCCTCGTCGTCAAGACGGGCCGCGGCGCCGTGGTCGAAGACGTGGACGGCAACGCGTTCCTGGATTTCGCCGCCGGCATCGCCGTCGTGGCCACGGGACACTGCCATCCGGAAGTCGTCGCTGCGATTCAGAAGCAGGCGGCCGAGCTGATCCACATGTCGGGCACCGACTTTTACTACCCCAATATGGTCGAGCTCGCGCAGAAACTCGTGGCTGTTGCGCCCGGCCAGGCACCCAAGCGCGTTTACTACGGAAATTCCGGCACCGAAGTGGTCGAGGCAGCAATGAAGCTCGCGCGGTACCACACCAAGCGCGACAAGTTCATCGCCTTCTTCGGCGCCTTCCACGGCCGCACCATGGGCTCGCTGTCGCTCACGGCGAGCAAGGCGGTACAGCGCAAGGGCTTCGGCTCGCTGCTCGCCGGCGTTTTTCACGCGCACTATCCCGATCCCTACCGCGGCATCGGAGCGGCCGATTGTCTCTCGTTCATCGAGGCCGAACTATTCAAGCACATCGTGGACCCCCAGGACGTCGCCGCGATTTTTGTCGAGCCCGTGCAAGGCGAGGGTGGCTATCTGGTCGCGCCAGTTGAGTTCCTGCAAGGCCTCGAGCGCCTCTGCCGGAAGCATGGCATCCTGCTCGTGGCCGATGAAGTGCAGAGCGGCATGGGCCGGACCGGGAAATGGTGGGCTTCGGACTATGCGGGAATCGAGCCGGACGTCATCTGCGTAGCCAAGGGCATTGCCTCCGGCATGCCGCTCGGCGCCATGATCGCCCGCGCGGACCTGATGGATTGGAAGCCCGGCGCGCACGCTTCCACATTCGGCGGCAACCCCGTCTGCATTGCCGCCGCTCTCGCGACCATGGACCTGCTCGAGCGGAAATACATTGAAAACTCCCGCCGCATGGGAGAGTTTATTCTCCGCAAGATTGCAGACTGGCCCGCGCGCCACCGCATCGTCGGCGACGTTCGCGGCAAGGGTCTGATGATCGGGGTTGAAATTGTGCGCGATCAGAAGACGAAGGAACGTGCGCACGCCATGCGCGAGCGCATTGTAGAATTGGCGTTCACGAAGGGGCTGCTGATCCTCGGCGCGGGCGAGAACACGGTGCGGCTGGCTCCGCCGCTCCTGATTGACGAGGAGCAAGCCGAATTCGCCGTGCGCACACTCGAAGCCTGCATCGCCGAGGTCGAGCGCACGGCCTAGGCCGAGCCAATCTGACTGCGGAGGCGAATTTGCCGCGCATCCTGGACGTGGGCTGCGGGCTCGAGAAATATCCCGGTTCGATCGGCGTGGACATGAACCTGGCCACCGCCGCCGATGTGATCTGCCACCTGGATCACGGCCGGCTGCCATTCCGGGATAATTCCTTCGACCAGGTCCGCGCGATCCACCTCATCGAGCACGTTGCCGACGTCATCGCCACGATGGAGGAATTCCACCGCGTCACGCGCTCCGGCGGCACCATCGTGATTGTCACGCCCCATTACACCGATTTCAGCTCGTTCCGCGATCCCACCCATCGCTGGCATCTCAACAGCTATTCTTTCCTGTATTTCTATCCGGGCGGGATGCACGGCCGGGACATGTGGTACACGCGAGCGCGCCTGCGCCAGCGGCGGCTCACCGTCCGGCTGCTCCGGCTCTGGCGCACCTTCGGCTTCGAATTCCTGGTGAACCACGCCGCCTGGTTCCGCCAATTCTGGGAGCACTATTTGAGCTTCATCATTCGCGGTAAGGTGATGGAATTTGAA
>JBGQEW010000170.1:0-2794 GCA_041496565.1 Terriglobia bacterium
CCGATCGCGATGCCATAACCCATGAGCTTGTTCATACCATGCCCCTTGCGTGGCACATCATACCTAATATCTTCCTGGCGGCGGGATAAGAATCGATGTTAGCAAGTTCGGCCATTTTCGGATCGTCTCGCGATTCCAAGCGAGTGGATCATAGCACTGCGGTAGTTCACGGAATAGTGACCCGCGAGCGGCGGACGGTCGAGGCACTACGATTGCTCGGAGGGAGCGCCGGAGAGGACACGGAGCCCGACATTCATTTGTTCGTAAGGATGGGGAACGTGGCTGCGCTTGACCGCCAGGCTCGTTGCGCAGCTTGAAAATGGAGCCTGCGCAAACGAACTGATGGTAGGAGTCCGATGCGGCGGACCAGGTCAGCGAACCGCGGGGGGCCAGTTCCCCGTCTACAGTTTCACGCGACTGTCGCGCTAGCCCATTCGATTGTTGCAGGGCGTGGCAGCAGCCTACTACACCGGAGAAAAATGGGCATGGACGAGCCACCACTGCCCATCCTTCTTCACGTAAACGCGGGTTGATTTGCCGCGTTCGGGCGTGATCTTGCCGTCCTTGTCTTTGTTGGCGCCAATGAAGTTGTAGGTGAGAATGGCCACGTCGCCATAGACCTGCACCTTTTCGTTGGCCATCTCTTGCGACACGGTTGTCGAGCTGCTTCCGAAGCCGCCCTCGGTGAGGTGCACGTTAATCGGCTTACCGTCGAGGCGGACGGGATAGTCTCCGTTAAACTCGGTGTAGTCTTCCGCGATGTTCTTCGAGTAGCCGCCGATGTCTTTCTTCAACTCGGCAGCCCATTGGGCTTTGGTGACGGCGATGACATCATCGGATGCCAATGGGGGAGCCGTTTGCGCCACGCCGATCACGAACAGCACGGCGAGACACGCAACCACGAAAGGAATCATCTTACGCATGTTGTCTCCTGGTGCGAGCTCAGAGTTACCGATGCCACACTCCCAAAAGCTCGCGAAGTTGAGAATCTGAATCTGAAAACGGGTGGAGTGAGGCGATTGATGCTCTGCGCACGGCGATGAATTGTCAAGGGTGTTGTGGAGTGAGGGCCAAAGGCGGGGGCGGCGTGCGGCCGAGAAGAACAGCGAAGAGCGGGCGCAGCAAGCAGCGCCCCTACGAGAACCAAGACTCAAGGCGCACAGGAAGCGCCGCGTGGCTCAGCTTTAGATGATGGGCGGCGAAGGCTTACGGCGCGAGGCGCGGGGCTAAGAGGCGGACTTGAGCGGGGGCCAAGGCTCGAGGAGCTGTTCCTTGCGATAGATGAGGGCGTTGATGTCGTAAGGAGCGAGCTCGAAGCCGTGGCCGTGGGTGATGGCGTCGGTGGGGCAGGCTTCCACACAGTAGCCGCAGAAAATGCAGCGGGAATAATCGATGTTGTACACCTTGGCGTAGCGCTCGCCCGCGGACATGCGACTCGCTTCGGTGTTTTCCGCGGCCTCGATGTAAATGCAATTCGCGGGACACGCGGCGGAGCAGAGAAAACAGCCCACACATTTTTCGAGGCCGTCTTCGTCGCGCTGCAGGACGTGAATCCCCCGATAGCGCGCTTCGAAGTGGACAGGCTCGACCGGATAGTTTTCGGTCGTCGGCTTGCGGAACATCGTCCGCAACGTGACGCTGAAGCCCTTGAAGAGGGTGAAGAAGGTTTCGGCGACTTCTGAAATGATATTCGCCATCGGAAGCTAATCTAACAAAGTCAAGGGCCAGGAGCAAATGACGGAAACGGAGGAGTGGAAATTATTCGCCGGGGGGAGAGACGGGCGGGGGGCCGGCGGGGCCGGACTTGCCAGTGATGCCGGCGATAATTTGCTTGCCATGGAAGCGGCCGTTTTCGATAAAGATTTCGCCGGTGTGAAGCCCGCCCAGCAGGACGCCTGCGATGTAAATTCCGGGGACATTGCTTTCGAGAGTTTTCGGATCGCAGGCGGGTTTGCGCGTGGTGGGATCGAGCGCGATTCCCTGCCGCTCGAGGAATTCGAAGTCGGGATGATAGCCGGTGAGGGCGAAGACTTGCGCGGCGGGGAGAGGCTGCTCGCCATTGCGGGCGGCGCCGCTCTTGCCGTTGTTGGAAGCGATCCAAAGCTGATGGCGATCGATGCGCGCGACGCGCGTGTTGAAAAGCGCGCGAATTTCGCCTGCCTTGATGCGATTCTCGATGTCGGGCTTGACCCAATACTTGAGCGTCGCCCCGAGCGCAGGGCCGCGGTGCACCAGGGTGACGCGAGCGCCGCCGCGAAAAAGATCGAGCGCAGCTTCGGCGGCGGAATTTTTGGCGCCGATCACGACCACGTCTGTGCCCCAGTAGGGATGGGCTTCGGTGTAATAGTGCGAGACGCTGGGGAGATCTTCGCCGGGGACGCCGAGGAGATTGGGACGGTCGTAGTAGCCGGTGGCGAGAATGATCTTGCGCGCGGAGTAGCGATTCTCGGCGCCGTTCCGCTCGCGCGAGACGACGGTGAACGCGCCATCGTGGCCGTCGATGCGCTCGACGCGCTCGTAGAGGCGGAGCTCGAGCTCATAGTGCTCGGCGGCCTTGCGGTAATACTTCAGGGCTTCGACGCGAGTTGCTTTGGCGGACGTGACCGTCATGGGGAGGTCGCCGATTTCCATGCGCTCGGGCGTGGTGAAAAAAGTCATGTTGGCCGGATAGTGAAAAATCGAATTGCACAGGCAGCCTTTGTCGAGCACGAGCGGGCGCAGGCCGGCGCGCTTGGCTTCCATGGCCGAAGCGAGACCCGTGGGGCCGGCGCCGATGCAGACGACGTCGTAAGGA
>JBGQEW010000171.1:0-2603 GCA_041496565.1 Terriglobia bacterium
CCCGAAGATCGCGTGGCGCTCTATGCTCTCAGCTCCGGATTGAGGATCCTGCAGGATTTTACGAACAACCAAACCAGCTTGCTGCGAGCATTTGCCCGATCACGCAACTGGGAGCCGAACACGCTGAAGGCTTCGCACCCAATGCAGCTCGATTCGAATGGCAACGGCCGCATTGACGAAACCATCCCGGCAACGACTACCGGAGCCCTGGTGTCTGCTGACGGGGCGGCCCTACCGGACGCTAGCGCGGCAGCTCGAGACGCTAATTTCACGTATCGGAACCGTGAGCAAGAGGCTTTTTTTACAACCGGACGCGTCCTGGATACGGTTGATGCCCTGCAAGCCATCGCCAGACATCTGGCTGCCATCCCCGGCCGTAAGAACCTGGTATGGGTTTCCAGCAGCTTCCCGTTTTCACTCGGCTTCGCAGATAAGCCAAAGCTTGGCGGCTCTACCTTTGACGAAAAGGAGAATTTTCAGGATTTCCTATACAGCAGGGAGATTGAACGCGCCACGCGCGCCATGAATGACGCGAATGTGGCGGTCTATCCCGTCGATGCGCGGGGCCTAATCGGCCCAGACCTCGGGATCGAAAACGCACCGGGGTCGAGCCTGATGCGGGTGCCAAGCGCACCAACCCAAATCAATCTTTCGCCCGATTGGTCTCCCTTCGCCACAATGGAGGAGATCGCGGACCAGACCGGCGGCAGGGCCTACTTCAACACCAATAACATTCAGGGTGCGATTCGCCGGGCGATCGATGATTCCCGCGTGACCTACTTGCTGGGTTTCTACCCCCCAGCCGACAGGTGGGACTCCAAATTCCACAAGCTCAAGGTCGAGGTGAAGCGCCCGGGAATGCAGGTTCGCGGACGGCGTGGATACTTCGCCTCCTTGGATCCCACGCGAGATTTCGCCGAGCGGCAGGACTCGCTCCGTCAGGCAGCCATGAGCCCGCTCGACGCCACGGTGATTCCGGTGACCGCTCATGTCGAAGCCCTCGGAGGCGGCTCGCCACGCCCAATGGTCGTGAAGCTCTCCTTCGACGCACACGATGTTCGCTTCGACAAGCAACTGGACGGCCGCGAACAGGCCACGCTTGATTTCTTAGTCGTTCAGCGCGACTCGCGGGGCAGCATCGTTGGCAACTCAGGGAACTCAGCGAACTTACTATTGGAGCCCGAACTGTATGCAAAGACGATGCTGGAGGGCATAACCTATTCGAGACCCATCTATGTTTATTCGACCGCAGCGGAGCTTCGGATTCTGCTTTACGACGTGAATACGGGGGCGCTCGGAAGCGTAAGCGTTCCGGTAAGAGAAATCTCCTCCAAGAAGACCACCGACTAGCTAGTCGTCCGAACGCTTAGCGCCCCAGCGCCGCGGGCGCAGCAATAGCCGCGAGCACGGCGTCAATTTCATGCTTCGCCGATTCGTTCACTGGCAGCAATGGCCGGCGTGGCGGGCCGCCATAATAGCCCCGGCGGTCCAGTGCGTACTTCAAACCCGCGGCGCCGTAGCGCGAGGCGAGGACAGCCGAAGGCGCCAGCAATTGCTGTTGCATCGCGCGGCCGCGTTCGGCGTCACCGGCGCGCGCAGCCTCATACAGCGCAACGCAGGATTCCGGCAGAGCGCACGCCAGTGCGAGAATGGCGCCGGCGGCTCCCATTACGAGTGATGGATAGACGGTGGATGCCGAGCCGACCAACGTCTGAAATCCCGGCGGCGTGGACGCGATGATTTCCGACACGCGTTGCAGGTTTCCCGAGCTGTCCTTCATGCCGATGATGTTCGGGTGCGCCGCCAGGCGCGCCACCAGCGGCGATTCGATGGCGAGGGTGGTAAAGACGGGCACCGAATAGAGCAGAACGGGAATCGGCGAAGCGTCGGCAACGCGCAGGAAGTGCTCGCCGAGAGTCGCGTCATTCATCTGGGGCTTGAAAAACGAGGGCGTGCGCACTAGCGCTGCCTGGTAGCCAATCTCCGCAGCACGCTTTGTGTGCTCGATGGTTTCCGCCGTGGCTTCCGCGCCCGTGCCGGCGATTAAAAGTTTTTCGGGAGCAGCGAATTCCCGCACCGTGGCCCACACTTGCTCGATCTCCGCCCAGGTCAGCAACACCGATTCGCCCGTCGAACCATTGACAACGTATCCGGCCAGGCGCGTGGCGTTATATTTCGCGACGTTTTCGCGGAGCCGATCGAGGGCGAGCGAGCCGTCCGCCTTGAAGGGCGTCGTCAGCGGAGGAAAGATGCCTTGCAGATTCATGGCGCTATTGTAGCGCAACCAGAAATAGGAACTACAGATGAACGCAGACAAACACAGATGAAATCCCGACACGTGAGATTGCGAGGCTGTTGGGGCCTGCCGAGAAACGGAGGTCCCCGTTGTTCTGAAGAGCGCCGACGAGAAGGGCGATTTCTAGTCCGCGGATGTGCCGTTGCTGCGCGCCGCAACTTGCATCTGATGCAGATCCTGGAGTGCGGCGACGTCGAAGGACTGTTCGGCAAGAGCGCGGATGCCGCTGGCCGCGGCGCGGGCGGCAGAGAGAGTCGTGATGCACGGAATGTTGTAGCGAATCGCGGCGCGGCGAATGGATTTTTCG
>JBGQEW010000172.1:0-2450 GCA_041496565.1 Terriglobia bacterium
ATGGGTCGCGCGCTATTGCTCGGCGGATCCGCGCCGCCTGCTGGCGTTCGGATCGGTGCATCCGAAATATGTGGCGGACGCGGGCGCCGAAGTCGACCGGCTCGCAAAGATGGGCATTCGCGGGCTGAAGGTCCATCCCTCACATCAACTCTTCGCTCCCAACGCCTATCGCGACGGTCTGGGGCCGCTCGCGGCGATGTACGAGCGGGCGCAAGCGACCGGCTTGCCGGTGATGATTCACACGGGCACTTCGATTTTTCCCGGCGCGCGAAACCTCTACGCGCAGCCGATGCTGGCCGATGATGTTTGCGTGGATTATCCGGACCTGGTCGTGATTCTCGCGCACGGCGGCCGGCCCCTCTGGATGGAGGAAGCCTTCTTCCTCGTGCGTCGCCACAAGAACATGTATATGGATATTTCCGGTATTCCTCCGCAGAAGCTGATGGAATATTTCCCGCGCCTCGAGGAAATCGCTGATAAAGTTTTGTTCGGCACGGACTGGCCGGGCCCGGGCGTCCCCGGAATTCGCGGCAACATCGAAAAGTTTCTCGCCCTGCCGATTTCGGAGCCGGCGAAGAGGAAGATCCTGTACGACAACGCGGCGCGCCTCCTTCCCATATAAAAGGCAAACGCGGGCCGCGATTCCGACAATTCTGAGGCCAGTGGAATGGTGGAAACAATCGCAGTCATCGGTGCGGGAACGATGGGGAGGGGCATCGCCTACGTCTCCGCCCTGGGGGGATACCGCACGATCCTGGAAGACGTCTCCGAGAAAATGCTCGAGAAGGCCCTGGCCTACATTCGCGAGGCGCTCGACGATGGCGTTTCGCGCGGGAAGGTGACGCCCGAGGCCAAGGAAAAGGCGCTCGCGCAAATCGCCGTCGCGCACAAAGTCGAAGATGCCTGCCGCACGGCCGACTTGGTGATCGAAGCCGTTCCCGAAGAGATGGAATCGAAGCTGGAGATTTTCACCATCCTCGACAAGTTCGCCAAGCCTGGCGCCATTTTTGCGAGCAACACGTCATCGCTCTCGATCTCGGACATGGCGGCGATTACGTTTCGTCAGGAGAATTGCATCGGGATGCATTTTTTCAATCCGGTGCCGAAGATGAAGTTGCTCGAGATCGTGCGCACGCCGGAGACGTCGGAGGCGACTCTCGCGGCCTGCTGCGAGGTGGGCCGGCGGATGGGCAAGGAGGTTGTGGTCGTCCGCGAATCGCCCGGCTTCGTCACCACTCGCATCAACGCCCTGATCGGCAACGAAGCGTTCTACATGCTCGAGGCCGGAGTTGCCAGCGCCGAGGACATTGATAAGGCTCTGAAGCTCGGGCTAAACCACCCGATGGGACCGTTCGAGCTGGTGGATCTCGTTGGCCTGGACGTACGGCTCAGCATCTTGGAATATTTGTATCAGACGCTCGGCGAGAAATACCGGCCGTGCCCCCTTCTCTCGCAGTACGTGAAGGAGGGCAGGCTGGGACGCAAATCGGGCCGGGGCGTCTTCGACTACCGCGAAGCAGGAGAAAAAAAGCATGCCTGATCCGCACGATTCCAGCGGAGGTTGCCAGTGACCGGCGAGGGAACAACTCCCGGGATGAGCGCCGCCGACAAAATCGTCTTCCTGCAGGCGGACCTGACCGAAATGGACGTGGACGCCATCGTCAACGCCGCGAACAACGACCTGCAGCTCGGCGGCGGAGTGGCGGGCGCGATTCGCCGCAAGGGCGGCGATGAAATCCAGCGCGAATGCGACGCCATCGGACCCGTGCCGGTGGGAGGAGCGGCAATCACGTCGGGCGGCCGCCTGAAGGCGCGATTCGTGATTCACGCAGCCAGCATGGAGCTCGGCGGACGCACCACCGCCAACTCGCTGCGCGGCTCGACGGCGCATTCGCTGCGCATCGCGGCGCAGCGAGGCGTCAAGACGATTGCATTCCCCGCAGTCGGCACCGGCATCGCCGGATTCCCCATGCGCGAGTGCGCTGAAATCATGCTGCGAGAAGTGGTCGAACATTTGAGGCGGCCCACATCGCTCGAGAAAGTTTACTTCGTTCTCTTTGACGACCAGGCGCTTCACGTCTTCGAACAGGTCTGGGGTGAGATGCGTTTGCAAGGCAAAGCATGATCGTGAGCGAGCGGAATCTTTTCGGCGCCATGCCGAGCGCATTGAAATGAGCGACCTGGTGGAAATCGTGCGCGAGCAGCTCGTCCAATACGAGCATCCGCTATTTCTCTTCGCCGCGCAGCCGGCCGGCGAATGCGTCGAAGTCCGCATCGAATTCACTCCGCCGCGCGAAGACATCCACAATTATTCCTTCCAGCTCCAGCGCCGTGAAATCGAGAATCGGCAATTTCCCTGGACGTTTCAGAAGCACCTGTACGACTGCCTGCACGACTACATCATCGAAATGTTCACGCGCAATCCGCAGCGGGAAAATTGATGCTCGCCC
>JBGQEW010000173.1:0-2402 GCA_041496565.1 Terriglobia bacterium
CATCGGCTCGAAATTTCCCGTCAAGCCGCGCGGAGGCGGGTTTTGCCCCTCGGCGGAGTTATGCTAACGTCCTGGGCTCAGACTCATGAAAAAAAGAATCGCAGTGCTGCTCTCCGGTCGCGGCTCGAACTTTGAAGCCCTGGCCGATTCCGTCGCGGCGGGAAGAATCCCGGACGCCGAAATCGCGATTGCGATCAGCAATCGCGACGGCGCGCCCGGAATCGAAAAGGCGCTCGCCCGCGGGATTCCCGCGCGCGTGATCCCGTCGAAAGGCTTGCAGCGCGAGGAGTACGACCGGCTGGTTCTTGCCGCGCTCGAAGAGGCGCTTGTTGACGTTGTTTGCCTCGCCGGGTACATGCGGCTGCTCTCGCCCGGCTTCGTTGCGGCCTATCGCCATCGCATCCTGAACATTCACCCGTCGCTGCTGCCCGCGTTTCCCGGACTCGAAGCCCAGCGGCAAGCCCTCGAGCATGGCGTGAAGTACACCGGTTGCACGGTTCATTTTGTGGATGAGAATCTCGATGCCGGGCCGGTCGTCTTGCAGGCAGTGGTGCCGGTGCTCGACGCCGATACTCCCGATACGCTTTCCGCACGCATCCTGTGCGAGGAACATCGTATCTATTCCGAGGCGGTGCGAATCGTGCTCGAGGAAAGATATCGCATGGATGGCCGACGGGTCCTGATCCTTCCGGAGAAATCGAATGTCGCAGGCAAAATCTAAAATGGCTTTCCGGCCGGTGGACGAGCAGCTTGCCTTCCTGCACAAGGGGGCCGCGGAAATCATCCCCGAAGCCGAGTTGCGCGCGAAGCTCGAGAACTCGGTGAAGACCGGCAAGCCGCTGCGCGTAAAGCTCGGCGTGGACCCCACGGCGCCCGACCTGCATCTCGGCCATACCGTCGTCATGCGCAAGCTACGGCACTTCCAGGAAATGGGCCACACCGCTATTTTTTTGATTGGCGACTTCACCGCGCTTGTCGGCGATCCTTCGGGACAATCCGAGACGCGCCCGCAGCTTTCGCGCGAGCAAGTGGCCGCCAACACAAAGACCTATCTCGCGCAGGCCTACAAAATCCTCGACCCCAAGAAAACCGAAGTCCGCCACAACTCAGAATGGCTCGACTCGCTCACGAGCCACGACATCCTGAAGCTCTGCTCGCACTATCGCCTCGCGCGGATGCTCGAGCGCGAAGATTTTCGCTCGCGCCTCGTGGGCAACCATCCGATCGCCATTCATGAGCTGATTTATCCGCTGCTGGTGGCCTACGACTCGGTTGTGCTCGAAGCCGACGTCGAGCTAGGCGCGACCGAACAAAAATTTAATCTACTCATCGGCCGCGATATCCAGCGCGAGTTCGGCAAGCCAACGCAGATCGCGCTGACGATGCCGATCCTCGTGGGCCTTGACGGCGAACGCAAAATGTCGAAGAGCCTGGGAAATTATGTCGGGATCACCGAGCCGCCATCCGAAATGTTCGGCAAGCTGATGTCCATTTCCGACGACTTGATGTGGTCCTACTACGAGTTGCTCACCGACCTCGAGCCGCGCGTCATCGTGCGGCTTCAACAGGAAGTGAAGGAGGGCATCGTCCATCCGATGGAAGCCAAGATGGAGCTGGCCCGCAGCATCATCGCCGACTTTCACGGCGAAGACGCCGCCCAGCACGCGATGGGAGAATTCAAGCGCGTCTATCGCGACCGCCAAGCGCCGGAAGATGCGCCCCGGCACACATTACCTCGTGGCGAACCACGGCGGCTCGCGGCGCTTCTCGTTGAGCTGAAACTCGCCCCTTCGCGCAGCGAGGCTGAGCGTCTCATCAAGCAGGGCGGCGTTGAAATCGATGGCCGCCGCGTGGACGAAGTTACAGAGGAAGTGGATCTCTCGAAGTCAGGCGGCTTCTTGCTCCGCGCCGGAAAGAAAAAATTTCTCCGCGTCACCGTTAAGTAATTCGACAGCTTTCTCGTAGGGCCGCTGCCTTTGTGGTGAGCGCAGCCGAATTAAGGTGCGCCCAGACGCGGAGAGCTTGCTAACGATTCTCGACGAGACGCTTGAGACGCGCGAGGTATGCGCGGTCGCGGCGAGCGACGGCGTGGCGCGTGAGCAGCCAATCGGCGACACGCCCGAGCCGCCCCGGCATTTCATAGCGGTCGCGCATGGTCACGCGTGTCCCCTGCGCGCTGGCGGCAAGCTCCCAGCTTTGCAAGCCGCGCACGCCGTAGGCGTCCTGGAAACGCCACTCGAGAAAGCGTTCCCACTCGTAGCCTGTGATGACGACCGTGAGCGCCACTTCGCGCGCTCCAATTTTTCCGCTGATCCGCACTTTTTGCCCCACGGCAAAATCGGACGCGCCTCCGGCCACTTCGAAGCAGCATGCCATCTCCGCGCCGTACCAATAGGGCATTC
>JBGQEW010000174.1:0-2381 GCA_041496565.1 Terriglobia bacterium
CTGGCGCTGGACTCGCTTGCCGTCCTCGCTCGAGTTGGGACAGACGCGCATTTCGTAGAATTCGTCGGCCTCGCGGATTCGGTCGGTGAAAACCTGCTCGAAGCCGGCGCCGAACGGCTTGCCCGCCGGGGCGCGATCGGCGAGGCGCAGCCGCAGGGTCGCGCTCGCGCCCGGGGCCAGGGTGGACGAATAATGGAGCGCCACTTTCGTGCCGGTCTCGGCGGGATTGACTGCGTCGCGCTTGCCATTGACGATGTAATTGTTGATGCCGTCCTTCACATAAGGAGTGCGATTCTTCTGGCCGAAAATTCGCTCGACATCCGTTTCATTTTCGGTGAAGAGAATTTCTGGCGAACCTTCGGCGGTGAGCCATCGCTTGCCGTAGTCGGGCTGAGAGGCTTCAATCGCAGCGGCGCCGGGAATTCCAGTGAACCGCGTGGCCTTCGGCAGGCGAACGATTCCGCCCCACGACCAGGTATTGCGGAACCAGAGGGTGGGAAGCAGGTGCAACGGCGCGGGCTCGGGGCCGCGATTCCAGGCCGTGATGCGAATCAGAATGTCCTCGGGCGAGGCCTTTGCGTATTCGACGAAAACATCGAAATAGCGGTTCTCCGCAAACACGCCGGTATCGAGCAACTCGTATTCCGGATCGTTGCGCGTGCGCCGCCTGTTTTCGGCGACGAGCTTGTCGTAAGGAAATTCGGCCTGCGGATACTTGTAGAGACATTTCAGATAGGAATTCGTCGGCGTGGCGTCGAGATAGAAGTAATACTCCTTCACGTCCTCGCCGTGATTGCCTTCGCGGTTCGTCAAGCCGAACAGCCGCTCCTTCAGGATGGGATCGCGCTCGTTCCACATCGCCAGGGCAAAGCAGAAGCGCTGATGGCGGTCGGAGAAGCCGGCGATGCCGTCCTCGCCCCAGCGATAGGCGCGCGATCGGGCATGATCGTGGGGAAGATAGACCCAGGCGTTTCCGTCCGCGCTGTAATCCTCGCGCACGGTGCCCCATTGGCGTTCGCTCAAATAAGGTCCCCAGCGCTTCCAGTGGACCTTGCGCTGGCGCGACTCTTCCAGCCGCTCTTCTTCCTTGGTCATTTTCTCCTGCCTGTCACCTGCGGGCGAAGCGGGCGAAAATCGAGAACGCCCGTGGAGACTCTACCGAGTCAAGCCCCGGCTGACAAGAGAATGATGCGCGGGAGGACAATCCAGGGACTCGAATGCATTGGCGAGAGAGCGGACGTTTCGCTATGCTCGCGGACTTAGGTTCGTCAAAGCTCATGTCACTCGAATCGCGATCTTCGTTTGCAGACAATTTGTCCGGCGGCGCGCCGCCTCGGCAGCGCACGCCCGCATGGTATGCGTTCGCGGGGGTGATGCTGGCGGCCACGGCGGTCATCGCGCCGTTTCCGTTTCTCAGCAACACTTCCGGCCACGATTTCGCATTTCACATCCAGTCGTGGATGGACATTTCGTGGCAATGGCACCAGGGCGTGCTGTTCCCCCGCTGGGCCGCCTGGGCCAATTTCGGATTCGGCGAGCCGCGATTTATTTTCTACCCGCCAATTTCGGGGCTGCTGGGCGCGGCGCTCGGACAGATCCTGCCGTGGAGGGTTGTTCCCGGCGCGCTGATTTGGCTGATGCTGGTGACGGCCGGACTCGCCATGTTTCGGCTGGCGCGCGAATGGCTGCCGCCGCGCGACGCGATTGCCGCGGCGGTGCTCTACGCCGCGAATCCGTATCACCTGGTGCTCGCCTATTATCGCAGCGATTTTGCGGAGTTGGTGGCGAGTGCCGTCCTGCCGTGGGTCGTGCTGTATGCGTTGCGCATCCGGCGCGGAGGCGCGCGCGGCCTGGTTGCGTTCGCGCTGGCGTTTGCCGCGACGTGGCTTTCGAATGCGCCGGCAGCCGTGATTACGACCTATTCGGTCGTGCTGCTTTTTTGCGTCGAAAGCGTGGCGGAGAAATCTTCTCGCGCGCTGCTCCGAGGCGCCGCGGCGATGGCCGCCGGGTTTGGCTTGGCGGCGTTTTGGTGGCTGTTGTCGGTGCACTGGCTTTCCTCTTCATTCAGCGGGAGAAGCCCCTTCAACCGCCGCACATTCGGTGAGACAACGCGGGAACGGCGCGAAATTCGTTTCGCCAACGCCAACGGTTACATGAGGTTGGCGCTCAAGCCCCCGGCGTTGGCTCGCCCTGATACCGAAAGGTTTAGCCTTTAGCCCGCTTGACCACAAGCATGCACGTTGCATCAACGTGCCCGATACCTCCGCGTGCTCTGCCGGAAACTTCGTGCCACGAATGGGTGGTGCGCTCGGGTGGAGATTGCGTAATTAGCCCCAGTCGCCTGCGTTCGGGAGCGCACCTCGCCCATCTCACCCGTGTTA
>JBGQEW010000175.1:0-2308 GCA_041496565.1 Terriglobia bacterium
AAAAAGGTGGACAGCAAGGGTCTGAATGCGGGGGCATGACGTGGCTGATCTCGCGGAATTGATTGGAAATCTCGCGAGCGTGGATGTGGCCGTGCGCGATGCGGCCGCTGGGGAACTTTACCGCCGGGGACAAGCGCTGGGCGACGCGGCAGTTGCTGCCTGGCGCAAAGACCATCACTTGGGAGAGCTGCTGGGCGCTTCGCCGACGGTCGGCGTGGCGGTGCAGCCCGAAACCTTTCGCACCATCCACATCGCCGCTGGAAATCCGCATCTGGCCGAAGTTCCGCCGGACCAGGACGTGCGCGAGTTCGAGCTCGCGATCGGCGCGGCCCGTCTCGATATCCTGACGACTCGCGATGCCTCCGGCGGAGGCGCGATCGCGCGCTTCTTGGAAGAATTCGGCGAAGGCATCCAGCAAGTCGAGTACGAAACGCCGGACGTGGATCGCGCGACCGAGCTGCTGCGCTCGCAGTTCGAGCTCGCACCGGTTTATGCGGCGGCGCGTCCAGGGGCGGACGGCACGTCCGTCAATTTTTTCCTCTCTCGCACGCCCGAAGGCGCCAAGGTGCTCGTCGAGCTGGTTGAGATTCCGCGGGAGAAGTAGCCGAGCCCCGCGAGGCCCGGATTATTCGCCGCTCTGCTCGATGAGCTTGGCAACGAGCGCGGTCCAGCCGGTCTGGTGGCTGGCGCCGAGCCCAGCGCCGTTTTCCCCGTGGAAATACTCGTAGAAGAGGATCAGGTCGCGCCAGTAAGGATCCTTCTGAAAGATTTCGAGTTCTCCATAGACGGGGCGGCGATGGTCGCGGCGGAGAAAGATGTGGGTCAAGCGGCGCGAAAGATCCGAGGAAATGTCCCACAGGTTCAGGGAGCGGCCCGAACCTGCAGGGAATTCGGCTTTGAGGTCTTCGCCATAGTAGAAGTGATAGCGCTGCAAGGATTCGATCAGCAGGAAATTCACAGGAAACCAAATCGGGCCGCGCCAATTCGAATTTCCGCCGAACAGGTCGGTGGTGGCTTCGGCCGGCTCGTAGTCCACGCAGTGTTCCTCGCCGTCGAGTTTGAGAATGTAGGGATGATCGAGATGAACTTTGGAAAGAGCGCGGATACCGTAGGGCGATAGGAATTCATTTTCATCCAGCAGGAAGCGAAGCACGCGTGATAGCCGCTTGCGGTTGACGATGCACAGCAGCAGCCGCGCGCCTTTCTCCGTTTTCTGGCTCATATCCACGTGTTCCGCCACGAGCGGATGGTGGTTGAGGAACCAATTCATCCGGCGGCGGAAATCCGGCAGGCCTTCGAGATCTTCCGGCTCAAACGTTTCGTTGGCGAAGAGCGGGATCAATCCGACCATCGAACGCACCTTGAGCGGCATCTGCATGCCGCCGGAGTGCAGCACGTCGTAGTAAAACCCATCCTGCTCGTCCCAGAGGCCGATGCCTTCCCCGCCGATGTCGTTCATGGCGTCGGAAATGTAAACAAAATGCTCGAAGAATTTGCTGGCCACGTCCTCGTAGGCCGGGTCATCGTGCGCGAGCTCGATGGCCATGGCCATCAGGTTCAGGCAGTACATGGCCATCCAGCTTGTCCCGTCGGATTGCTCGACGAACCGGCCGCCCTCCAGCGGAGTGGACCGATCGAAAACCCCGATATTGTCGAGGCCGAGGAAGCCACCTTCGAACACGTTCAGGCCCTGCGGATCTTTTCGGTTTACCCACCAGGTGAAATTCAGAAGCAGCTTGTGGAAGACGCGTTCGAGGAAGTTACGGTCGGCTTTGCCGCAGATGCGCCGTTCAATCTTATAAATGCGCCACGCCGCCCAGGCATGCACCGGCGGATTGACGTCGCTGAAATTCCATTCGTACGCGGGAATCTGTCCGTTCGGATGCATGTACCATTCGCGCAGCAGGAGAATAAGCTGCTCCTTGGCAAAATCGGGATCGATCAGCGCAATGGCCACGCAGTGGAAGGCAAGGTCCCAGGACGCGTACCAGGGATACTCCCACTTGTCCGGCATCGAGATTACGTCGGCGTTGTAGAGATGCTTCCACTCGTGGTTGCGGCCCTTGAGCCGCTCCGGCGAGGGCGTTGGTTGAGTGGGATCGCCCTCGAGCCACGCCTTCACATCATAGTGGTAGCTTTGCTTTCCCCAAATCAGGCCCGCGAAGGCCTGGCGCTGGACTCGCTTGCCGTCCTCGCTCGAGTTGGGACAGACGCGCATTTCGTAGAATTCGTCGGCCTCGCGGATTCGGTCGGTGAAAACCTGCTCGAAGCCGGCGCCGAACGGCTTGCCCGCCGGGGCGCGATCGGC
>JBGQEW010000176.1:0-2232 GCA_041496565.1 Terriglobia bacterium
CTTCTCGTGGCCGAATAGCTCGGATTCGAGGAGACCGGCGGGGATGGCGGCGCAATTCATCTTCACGAATGTAGCGGCGCGGCGCGTGCTCCAATTGTGAATCGCGCGCGCGACGAGTTCCTTGCCGGTGCCGGTCTCGCCGAGAATGAGGACGGTGGAATCGGTGGGCGCGACGGTCTTCACCTGCTCGAGGATGCGCTGCCACGCCGGGCTGTCGCCGATCATTTCCTCCGAGTTGTACTCGGTGCGGATTTCGTCCTCGAGGTAGAGTTTCTCCTCCGCGAGCTTGTCCTTGATCTCCACAATTTCGCGGTAGGCGAGGGCGTTTTCGACAGCGATGGCGATTTGTCCGGCGACCTGGCTCAAGAAATCCACGTCTTGCTGGGAGAAGGCGCCCTCGCGGCGGCTGGCAAGATTGAGCGTGCCGAGGGCGTTCGAGCCGGCGATGAGCGGAATGCACACGCCGGAACAGAGCCCTTCCGCAGCGACGCGGCGCGCGAGCTCGGGCGCGACTTTATCAAGCTCGGCGCGGCCGAGGACGAGCGGCTTGCGCGTGGCGAAGGCCATGCCTGCCGGAGAGGATTCGAGCGGAAGGCCAAGCTCTTGCTCGAGGAAACCTTTTCCGGTGGGGAAATCGAGGGCGCGCAAGCGCATCTGCTGCGTGGCAGGATCGAAGAGCGCAAGGCTGGCATACTCGCAATGGAAAAGCTGGCGAAGGCTCGAAGAGATGGCCGCGAAAAGATCGTGGAGATTGCGGCGGGCGATGAGCGCGTTGTTGACTTCGAGCAAGAGGCGCAGGCGGTCGCGCTCGCGGGCGAGCTGCAACTGATAAGACTCCACTTTTTGAAACTGAAGGGCGTTGTCCACGGCGAGGGCGACTTGCCGGGCGACTCGCTGGAGGAATTGCAATTCGGCGCGGCGGTAGGGGCGCGGCGCGTTGCTGCCGAAACCCATCGCGCCGAGGCGGCGCTGCGCGGTGGTGAGCGGGAGCCAGCACGCGGACGAAAAGCCTTCGTGGCGAAGATAGGTGAGCAGACTTTCGTAGCGACTTTCCTTATGAAAGTCGGGGATCACGAGCGGCTCCTGGCTCCGCCAGGCCCACCCGGCGGGCGAATCGAGCGCGGGACGTTCGGCCGGGGCGGGAGTCTTCAGGGGAATGCGCGTGCAGAGGACGTGAAGGCGCATCAGGTCGCGTTCGGGCTCGTGGAGGACGAGGCTGACGAAATCGAATGGTGCGACGGGATAGAGGCGCGTGGCGAGGTCGCGGACCATCTCGATGAGGTCGCGATGCTGCGCGATGACTTCGGAGACGCCGAGGAGCGCCTGAGTTTGCTCGGGCGTAGGCGCCCATTCGGTCCGCGGCTTCAGTTTCTTCGTCACGGGGGAAGAATAACATCCAGGCGAATGGAGGCTCAAGGTTGTGCGCCGGTAAGAGGAGGGGACAACGCCCGGGGAAGCAAGACTGGAACCGCAGATCCCCCAGCGCGGCTTGGGACAAGGGAACATGTATAGGAGAAGAAAAGACTTAGAAATTGAGCAGGTGCGTGGATTCGGTCGGCTGCCCTCAGGGTGCGGCAAAATCCGGTTTCCACGCCTGCCCCTATGTCTTTGAAAGTCTGGCCATCCCGCAGAGGGTTTTTGATGTGGCGAAATCAGATGTTTTGTGATCGGTTCATTCCGAGGACAGGTCGAATCTATTGGTTTTGACGCTTGAACGCTGCCGGTCCGAACATCTTTACGTCCTGCGAGATGGCCTCAAAAGTATCGGAACTCGCCACACGATCTAGGTCGCCGCGCATTGCCGCGACAATCTTCTCTTTCTGTGGCTCAGAGATACTGGCTTGCAGGCTGGCGACATGTTTTGCTCGCTCGATAAGGTAATCGCCGAAGTTTTTCGGGAGGCAATAGGTCTGGGGTCCTCCGATGCTGCCACGCCGCATTTTCACGCGGGTGCCCTTCCACTCGCGGGAGTTCGGCATCTGCACAAATCCGAGCACCATCAGTCTGCAAATTTTCACTTGGACAAAGGCTGATGTCCCGGTCGCTCCCACGTCAGCCTCGACCTCGCGCGAGAAATACCGATTCATGTTAGGGGGCATATATGGACCCATCCCGGGCGCAAGAGCTGCGGAAGGTTGGCGTTTTTGATCGAGACGCATGCATATATCCGGCCTCTAACTACTGAAGAGCGGGTTGCTCCTCGGGCCCTGATGGAATCTGCGCTTCTTCTCC
>JBGQEW010000177.1:0-2167 GCA_041496565.1 Terriglobia bacterium
CGGTCACCCGCAATAAGGTTTCTGGTTCGAGGCCCTTGGTCGCGCTGACGATCGCCGTTTGCGGCGTCAGGTGCGGCAGCATCGCCGTGTACATCCGGCGAGCGTGCGCCGATGGCATCACGCCGAGCACGATATCCGCGCCGCGAATCGCCTCGCCCAGGTCCTGCGTCACTTCCAGTCCGGAAGGCACTTCGAATCCCGGCAGGAAAACTTCATTGACGCGCCGCGCGCGAAGTGAGTCCGCGACTTCCTGCTCGTAGACCCACAGAGCGATGCGGTGCGAAGCGCGGCTCTTCGCCAGCGCAATCGTAAGCGCCGTTCCACAGCTTCCGGCTCCGATGACGGCAATTTTCTTCATCGTTCCAATCCATTTCGCGGGAGATCGAGAACGCGTGCGGGCTTGATTTTCGGCTAGGCCGTCGATCTTCGCGCGACGCGAAATCTTTTTCTTGCAGCGAAAGTTAACGGCGCAACTTCAAGTGATTCTCCGTGCCGCTGATCAGTCGCTTGATATTGGGCGTGTGTTTGAAAATAACCAGCACGGAGATGCACACCGCGCCGATCGAAACCACGCCCGGAGGTGCGTGTCCCGGTTCGTAGAGCACGTATAGGAGCAGCGGCATCGCGGCGGCTGCTACGATCGAGCCGAGCGAAACATACCGCCAGAAAGCAACCACAACTGTCCAGAGCACCAGCGCTGCCAGCACCGCCTCGCCGCAAATCGGTAGAAAGACGCCCAACCCCGTCGCCACTCCACGCCCGCCCCGGAATTTCAGCCACACGGGAAAAAGATGACCGACCACTGCCAGAAGCGCCGCAAGAATCATCCAGCGAATGTTCCCATGGGTCCAGCGGAGGGCGATCCAAACCGCGGCGTAGCCCTTGGCGGCATCGAGCGCCAGGGTGGCCAGGCCCGCTGCCGTGCCTGCGACGCGCGTGACGTTTGCCGCGCCGATGTTGCCGCTGCCCGCGTCGCGAAGGTCCACGCCTCGCCACCGCTCCACGATCAACAGGCCGAAAGGTATCGAGCCGAGCAAATAAGCGATCGGAAGGATGGCCCAGTGTGAGCTGATCGATGGATTCATGGAGCCGCCGGAACGAAATCGAAGCTGGCCAGGCGCGTGTATTTGGCGCCGCCGCGCTCGAGTTCACTCCCATAAAGATGGAACTGACTGGCGCGCGCCGCGCCGAATTCAAATGGCCCAAGCCGGTCGAGCGCCTGGCGGAGCTGCGCAAGGCCGTCTTCGGACTTGAACCGCGCAAGCGTCAGGTGCGGGCGAAACGGCCGATTCTCGGGCGCGATTCCAAGCGCCTCGAGGCGATCCTCGATCCCCTTGGCGAGCTCCGCGAGATTCGGCGTGGTTTCCATCCCCGCCCAGAACACGCGCGGGTGAAGTGCATTGGGGAAATAGCCAACTTCTCGGAATCGCATTGCAACCGGCGAGGGCGAATGAATTCCGGCCAGCACAACTTTCGTTCGTTCGATTGTTTCGTTTGCGGCTTCGCCGATGAATTTCAGCGTGATGTGCATTCCCTCCGGCCGCACCCAGCGCGCTCCGCGGCACGTTTCCTCAAGCTTGGCGATGAATTCCCCGAGCGCGCGCCGCACGTCCTCGGGCAGATCGATCGCGACGAAGACCCGCACACGTTATCCCTTGCTGTGCCCGCCGAACAGGAAATACCTGCGAATCATGTCAAGCCCCGCCTGCGATGCCTGGCGCCGGATCAGGTCGCGGTCGCCGGGAAATCGAAAGCCTCGTTCGCGCGCGCCGTCTTCTCCGGCTAGACCGATGTGCACTGTGCCCACCGGCTTCACCGGTGCGCCGCCCCCCGGCCCGGCAACGCCGGTGATGCTCAAGCCGAGCGTCGCCCCCGATCGCAGCCGAACGCCTTCGGCCATCGCCAGCGCGACCTCCGAGCTGACCGCGCCCTTGGCTTCGATCAACTCAGCCGGCACGTCTACCCAGGCTGTTTTCAAGTCGTTGCTATAGCACACCACGCCGCCCCGGAAATACGCCGAACTTCCGGGCACGTTCGTCAGCCGCTCCGCCACCAAGCCTCCGGTGCAGCTCTCGGCCACGGCAATCGTGGCGCGATTGAAGATGAGCGTGCCGGCGACAACTTCTTCGAGCGATTCTCCCGCCGTCGTGAATACGTTTTCGCCTAC
>JBGQEW010000178.1:0-2140 GCA_041496565.1 Terriglobia bacterium
GTGCTTCTTGCCGGGATTTTTTCAGGTGGTGGAAGCCTGCGTGAGAGACGTCCCGATGATCACCGAAGCGTTCCGGAGCGGAAAAGGCGTCGGCTGGCACGAGCACGATACCTGCCTCTTCCGCGGGACGGAACGATTCTTCCGTCCGAACTATCGCGCCCATTTGATTCAGGAGTGGATCCCCGCGCTCGGCGACACGGAAGCCAAACTCAAAGCCGGAGGGCGCGTGGCGGACGTTGGCTGCGGGCTGGGCACTTCGACAGTGCTGATGGCGCAGGCTTACCCGAAATCCACGTTCGTCGGCTTCGACTACCATCCTCACTCCGTCGCGCTGGCGCAGGAAGCGGCGATGCATGCGGGGGTGTCCGATCGAGTGGATTTCGAAGTGGCCAAAGCGAAGGATTATCCGGGCAGCGGCTACGATCTGGTAGCTTTCTTCGATTGCCTGCACGACATGGGCGACCCGGAAGGGGCGGCGCGGCACGTGCGAGAGTCGCTCAATGCGAATGGGGCGTGGATGCTCGTTGAGCCGTTCGCCAACGACAAGCTCGAAGAGAACTTGAACCCGATTGGGCGGGTGTTCTACGCGGCTTCGACGATGCTGTGCACGCCCGCGTCCAAGGCGCAGGAAGTCGGTCTGGCGCTGGGCGCGCAGGCGGGCGAGGCGCGCTTGCGGCAGGTGCTGAGCGCCGGGGGATTTTCCCGGATTCGCGTTGCCGCAAAGACGCCGTTCAATCTGGTGCTCGAAGCCAGGGCGTAGCGAGCGGCTCACTCGCTAGAGGCGCTCAATTGCTGCGGCGGGAGGAAAAAACGGAGCGGAGCGTGCGATCGGCGGCGGCATCGAGTTGCGACTGAAATCTTGCCGCGGCACCGCGCGCCTTTTCGAGCATCGCCGGATCGAGCACCAGACCGACGCGGTCCACAAACGGTCCGGCGACGGTCGCGGCCAGCTTGCGGGTTTTCGGGGGGCGGCCTTCGGCCGTGGACAGCCGCTCGTAAAGGGAAAGGTCGTGGCGGAAGCTTTCAAACTCTTCGCCCTCCCATTCGAGAGCGCGGCCCAAAGACGCGAAGAACTCTTCCCGAAATAATTCCAGGGTCTGCTGGCGGGCCCGCTCCTGGGCCGGGCGAAGGCGCCCACGCGCGCCGAAGCCCAGCCGCCCTGGCAGCATCATGTGGATCCGCGCAACCATGGCGAGCAAGGCCTCTCGGCGGATAATTTCGAGCAGATCGCCGTGCCGGGCCGGATGCGCGGCGCGGCCGGGGCGACCGAATTCTTTGGCGTAGCTGTGGAGGAAGCCCTCAACCAATCGCTCGCGATGGAGCGTCCGCAGAAGCTCGATGGCCGCCTCCTGGGCGCGTACGACAACTTGTCTTGGGCTGTAAACCATCGGAAAGCTCCGCCTCCCCGCGAACGCCGATTCCGGCGTGATTGCATATTTCCACAGAATTCTCTAAGATTTTGCGGCACACGGGAAACTTTTTCCTGGAAGTTACGTCTGTAACGGGCAGGGCATGGGTGTGTGGAGAAGGTACGTGGCTGGGGTGGTCCGGCATTTATTCTGCGGCCCGAGGCTGAATTCGATTTCCCAAGGTAGCAAAACTGGAATTCCCCGAAATCATGAGAAGCCGTCTGTGCGACTTGCTTTGGCTGCGCCGCGAATGCTGCGTCGCGCACAAGCGAACACGCGGCCGGAAAATCTAGAGGAGAACGAAATGAAGAAGAACACGAAGTGGAGTCATCGGGCCTTTGCGGCGTTTCTCGTGCTCCTGGTTGTGGCGCTCGTTCTGCCGCTCGCGGCGTCCGCGCAGGATGCGCCGCAGACGGCGGCCGTCAAGAAAGAAGCGAACGCCGCAAAGCCAGACGAGGCGAAGAAGCCCGAAGGACCGAAGCCGGCCGAGGAGAAATCGTTCGAAGAAACCGTGAAGGATATGGAAGTCATCAAGGGCATGTTCACGTTCTACCGCAAGGCGGATGAGGACAAAGTCCTGCTCGAAATCACGCCCGACCAGCTCGACAAAATCTTTCTCTTCGCGGCCACGCTGGAACAGGGCGTGGGCGAGCGCGGCGTTTATTCCGCGCAGCAAGGCGCCGACTTCCCGTTTTATTTCCGCCGCATCGGAAAGTCGATTCAGATGGTGA
>JBGQEW010000179.1:0-2068 GCA_041496565.1 Terriglobia bacterium
AGGCAGCTTCATTCGAATTCCCGGCAAGCACAAGCACTGGAGCGGCGGCGACGCCAAAGAAGGCGCTTTGTTTTACGAGGAATCGTCCGGCAAATTCGACCTGATCCCGGTGAAGTAGCGCTGTAGGTGCCTGGATGGTCGTGCTGCAAGTAACGTTTCAGATAAAGCCCGAGCACATCGCAGAGTTCTTGGAGATGGCGCGCTACGACGCGGAGCATTCGCAGCAGGAGCCCGGCTGCCTGCGCTTCGACGTGATTCAGGACCGCGACGACCCGAACCGTTTTTATTTCTACGAAGTCTATAAGGACGAAGCGGCGCTGCAATCGCACCGGCAAACCGCCCACTTCAAGCTCTACTTCGAGAAAACACAGCCCTGGCTCGCCGCGCCGCCGGAGCGGCGTTTCGGCAAGAACGTGATACCCCCCAACGACGCCTGGCGTTGAAACGGCGATGAATCCTACCGTCAAATTTTCCAATGCCGAAGCGTACGAGCACTACATGGGGCGGTGGAGCCGGCTTTTCGCGCGGCGGTTCGTCGATTTCGTTGGGATTACGGACGGAGAGCGCGTGCTCGATGTCGGCTGTGGCACAGGATCGCTCACCTATACGCTGGCGTCCTCGGCGCCTCGAAGCGAGATTGTGGGGATCGATCCATCAACCGCCTTTGTCGACTATGCCCGCTCCCGCACGAGCGACCCCCGCTTGAGCTTCGACGTCGGCAATGCTCAAAGCCTTCCGTATCCCGATGGGTCTTTCGACAAATGCCTGTCGCTGCTGGTCTTCCAGTTCATCCCGGATGTTCCCCGCGCGATCGGCGAAATACGAAGAGTAACGCGAGTTGGCGGTACGGTCGCAGCTTGCGTCTGGGACAAAGACGTTATGGAAATGCACTCTGTGTTTTGGGATTCTGCGGCGGAATTAGAACCTGGCGTCGACCAGCGACGCGGCACGCCTTACGCATCGGGACAACTCTCGTCACTCTGGAAACAAAACGGGCTTAAAAATATTGACGAGACCGGCCTGGAGATGCAACTCGAGTTCGCGTCGTTCGACGATTATTGGACGCCGGTTCTCGGCGGCCAGGGCCCTGCGGGTTCTTATCTTCTCGGCTTGGCTCCCGACAGGCAGCTAGCATTGCGCCAGCACGTGCGGGGAAAAGTACTCGGCACAGATACGGACCGGCCGTTTCGACTGAGAGCCAAAGCGTGGGCCGTACGCGGAGTGAAATAGACTGGCCTGCTAGTAGACGACCACGCTTCTAATCGACTCACCTTTGTTCATGAGGTCGAACGCGTCATTGATTCTCTCCAGCGGCATCGTGTGGGTGATGAGATCGTCAATGTTGATCTTTTTTTCCATGTACCAATCGACGATCTTCGGCACGTCGGTGCGTCCCCTCGCGCCGCCGAAGGCGGTCCCTTTCCACACGCGTCCCGTCACGAGCTGAAAGGGCCGAGTCCTGATCTCCTGCCCCGCGCCGGCGACGCCGATGATGACCGATACACCCCAGCCGCGATGGCAACACTCCAACGCCTGGCGCATGACGTCGACGTTGCCGATGCACTCGAAACTGTAGTCGGCGCCGCCGTCCATCATATCGATTAGATATGCGACCAACTCCCCTTTCACCTCTTTCGGATTGACGAAGTCGGTCAGGCCGAACTTGCGCGCGAGCGCCTCACGCTTCGGATTGATATCCACGCCGATGATCCGATTCGCGCCCGCCATGCGCGCGCCTTGAACGACGTTGAGACCGATGCCGCCGAGACCGAACACGACGACGTTCGCTCCGGACTCGACCGTCGCCGTGTTGAGCACCGCGCCGATTCCCGTCGTCACGCCGCAGCCGATATAGCAGACCTTGTCGAACGGCGCGTCCTTGCGGATTTTCGCCACGGCGATCTCCGGCAGAACCGTATAGTTCGCAAAGGTCGAACAGCCCATATAATGGTGCAGCTTCTCGCCGCCGAGCGAAAACCGGCTCGTGCCATCCGGCATGACGCCCTTGCCTTGCGTCGCGCGAATCGCCGTGCAGAGATTGGTTTTGCCCGAGCGGCACGCCTTGCAC